>JACQXW010000017.1 GCA_016208535.1 Candidatus Terryibacteriota bacterium | reverse complement strand
TTGTTTCTGCCGAAACTCCTCAGCCTGTGACAAAATGGGCCTGCTCCAACCCTCAGGGGCAATTTGACACAGAACAAGGGTGTAAAGATAAATGTACGAGAGAATGCACGGCATTCAATTCCTTCACTCCGCTTGTAGAATTGCCGGGACTGGAGAAAATGCCGGGCGAGAGTTTGCTGGCAAAGTACCTTTCCTGGCTCTTCCGCTTTGCCCTGGCCGCGGCCGCCTTTCTGGCAGTGCTCCAAATAACCATTGGCGGCATCCAGATGATTTTCGGCGGAGCCAGTGAAACCGCGCGCACCAATGCCAAGCAAAGGATTCAGGACGCCATCTGGGGCCTGGTTCTCGCCCTGGGTTCGGTCCTCATTCTCACCACCATTTCCACCCAATTCAAGGATATGAAACTGACCATTCTTGATATAAAGGTGACGGTGGAGAAAACGGCAGATGCCGGTCCGTTTGAGTGTTATTATCCAATGACTGGCGCTATTTTTGGGGAAGATTATGGTGGCGGTGGCAATGTTTATAAAACTTTGGAAGAATGTGTGACAGCATGCAAAAATTGGATAGGTTGGGTGCAGGGATGGCAGTGCAGATCTAAATCAGCCACTGGCACTGGCGGGAGTTCTAGTTCTGGTTGGAAATATGACTCTGGAATTGAAAAACAAATAAGTGATGCTTCGCCTTCGTTAGATTCTCTGTTGTCTTGTATGCGAGAAAAATTACCTCCTTCAGTTGGCAGAATATCTTCAATAAGCGACTCTAAATATACTGGAAATTTAGCACCATGTAATTCTACAACATGCACAGCTGCAAGTTGTAAAACCACAAAAAGCGGCGTAAAATGCCCAACGGATTGCGCGCATACCTGTCAATCCTGCCATTATGGCGGAGGAGGGAGTGGCGGCGAATCTCAGGCTGTTGATTTTGGCGATGAAGAAAATTATGACGCGATAACCAAGGCTGCCGTTGCTTGCGGAGCGGGATATGTTTCAAAGGACACTGATCCGGGGCATGCGAATCATGTTCATGTTAGTACAAAAGATTGTCGTAAAAATTAATAAATCTATGGATATGAGAAACAAAACAGTTTATAATTATAAATATGAATCCCGTTAGAGACTAAGACATTATGTTTTATACTTATGTGATAAAAAGCAAAAATAATGGCAGATTATACACAGGCAGCACAAACGATTTACGGAAACGCTTTAATCAGCATAATGAAGGCAAATCAACATGGACAAAAAATAAGGGTCCATGGAATTTAATATATTACTTGCCACGTTAGAAAATAATATTTTCTAACGTGGTGAACATGTTTAAATAAAGAAGACACAAGGTCGAGAGAAAAATATTTAAAATCAGGCATGGGTAAGCGCTATATCAAAAACAGATTAAAGCGTTTCCTGTCTCTAACGGGATGAACAAAAAAGCAATCATAATTTTAATAGCAGTTGCGGCAATCCTGCTTATCATAGGTGGAATATATTGGTATTACTCCGGCAAGCCGGCCGGCGAAAGGCCGGGCATAATTTCCGCCCTGTTCCCGTTTGGCGAAGAAGAAGAACTTGGCCTGCCAATTCCTCCCGAAGGTTTACCGCCTCCTCCAGTATCAGAGGTAAAAGTTTTGGAATTAATCCAGTTGACCAAAAACGCCATCAGCGGAGCAGGCGCGGCCAGCACCACCATCAGATATATAGAAAGGTCAACCGGCCATATTTATGAAATTGAGCCGAATGGCCGGAATCGCAAACGGCTTTCCAACATCACCATCTTAAAAACCTTTGAAAGTTTTTGGTCTGCCAAGGCCGACAAAGTGATTCTCCGTTATTTTGAAACAGACCAGACTTATCTTTCTGTAAAAACATTTTCCGCCACTCTTCCTCTCCAAGGCGCAACCACCACCGCCATCAGCGGAATGTTTCTGCCCCAATCAATAATGGCCGTTGCCATTTCTCCGGAAGAGGACAAAATATTTTATCTTGACGCGACAGAGAAAGGAGCAACAGGCCCGCCTGCTGGCTGGGCAGGCATGGTGACTGATTTTGAAAACAAAAAACAGACCAAGATTTTCAGCACTCCCTTTGGCGGATTTAACGCCAGCTGGCCGAGCAAGAATATTATTGCGCTTTTAACAAAGCCCTCGGCCGTGGCATCGGGTTTCTTTTATTCTCTAAATGCCAAGACAGGAGAATTCAAGAGAATTCTGGGAGATATAAAAGGACTGACTGCCTTGATGTCGCCTGATGCCGAAAGAGTTATCTACAGCCAGAGCGCGGACAGGATTTTGGAAACAAAGGTCTTTAACCTTAAGAGTAAAGAGACAACCATCTTCAGTTTGACCACCCTGCCGGAAAAATGCGTTTGGAGTAAAACAGATCCGGCTGTAATTTATTGCAGCGTGCCTGAAATTCTAGCATCCGCCGACTATCCTGACGAATGGTACCAGGGACTGATTTCCTTTAACGACTCTATCTGGCAAAACAATCTTTCTATTGGCGAAACTATTCTTTTGAAGAGCGCCGCAGGTTTAGATGTCATCAATCCATTTTTGACCAGGGATGAAAATTATTTTGTTTTCACTGACAAAAACGACAACACCCTCTGGAGTTTGAGATTAAAATAACACAATTGTTAGACCTCCGAGGTCTAACATGTTAGTTAAAATATTTAGTATAGTATATGCCGAGAAGAAAAATTTCCATTGGAGAATATTATCATATTTATAATAGAGGCAATAATAAGCAGAATATTTTTATCGACGAAAGAGATTGGATTCGATTTCTTTTTCTTATTCTTCATTTTCAGTTCCCTGTGCCGATTTACAACATTGGGCGCCAAGTCTCTTATTTTGTTAGACATCGGAGGTTTAACATTTTGTTTAATATTTCAAAGATACTCAAAGACAAATTTGTGGAACTAGTAAGTTTTACATTTATGCCGAATCATTTTCATTTTGTTGTCCATGAATTAAAAGAGGGCGGCATTTCTAAATATATGCAACGTATGCAAGATTCTCATACAAAATATTTTAATACAAAATACGGCAAATCAGGCCACCTTTTTCAAGGGGCGTTTCAATCAGTTCATATTAAAGACAACAGACAATTACTTCACTTGTCTGCATACATCCATAGGAATTCAAGAGAATTAAAACAATGGAAAAATAAAGAGCATCAATTTTTCTGGTCAAGTTATCAAGATTATGTTAGAGAAAATAGGTGGGGCGAGCTTCTGAAACCAGAAATTATCATAGGACAATTTTCTAGTACTAATGAATATAAAGAATTTGTAGAGACAAGTGGTACAAAATTACTACTCAACGAAGATCATTTAATCTAATTAGATGTTAGACCTCGGAGGTCTAACAAAGGGAGTTGACATCTTCTTTTTATTTTATTAACATAAGAGTATTGCAAAAAATTGCGTATTTTGATACGCTTTTTATATTGTTAAAATTAACAAATTTAAGAGTCGAAAACATTATTACTAATTACTAGTTACTAATTACTAAATTTTATGGCAGAGAAATTTGAACGAACAAAACCCCATATCAACGTCGGCACCATCGGCCATGTTGACCACGGGAAAACCACTTTGACCGCCGCCATTTTGCACGTGCTTAATTTGGCTGGCAACAAGGTGAAATTGGAAAAAGTCGGTGACATTGACAACGCCCCGGAGGAAAAGGCAAGGGGAATCACCATTGCCCTTCATCATTCTGAGTATGAAACTCCAAAAAGGCATTATGCCCACATTGACGCTCCGGGCCATGCCGACTACATCAAGAATATGATTACTGGCGCGGCCCAGATGGACGGCGCGGTTTTGGTGGTGGCGGCCACTGACGGCGTTATGCCCCAGACCCGCGAGCATATCCTGCTTGCAAGGCAGGTTGGTGTTCCTTCAGTCATTGTCTTTTTGAATAAGGTGGACATGGTTGAGGATAAAGAATTGATTGACTTAGTGGAGGCAGAGATAAGAGAACTTCTCAATAAATACGAATTTCCCGGAGACACCACTCCTATTATCAAAGGTTCGGCTCTCAAGGCTCTTGACGCAAAATCAGTTGATGATGAATGGGCAAAACCGATTATAGAGCTTGCCAAGACGCTGGATGAATATATTCCTGAGCCTCTTCGGGAGGTGGACAAGCCGTTTTTGATGCCGGTTGAAGATATTTTCTCAATTGAAGGACGAGGAACAGTGGTCACCGGCAGGATTGAAAGAGGCAGGGTCAAGATTAACGGGGAGATTGAGCTTATTGGTTTGGGGGAGACGAAAAAGACTGTGGTGACAGGCATTGAGATGTTTAACAAGCAGCTTGATGAGGGAATGGCTGGCGATAATGCCGGCATCCTCTTGCGCGGCCTGAAGAAAGAGGAAATCTCAAGAGGCCAAGTTTTGGCAAAGCCCGGTTCTGTCACTCCTCATTCTGAATTTGAGGCAGAAGTTTACATTTTAACCAAGGAAGAAGGCGGTCGCCACACTCCGTTTTTTGCCGGCTACAAGCCCCAGTTTTACATCAGAACAACTGATGTCACCGGCGAAATCACTCTTCCTGAGGGCATGGAAATGGTTATGCCCGGTGACACCATCACCTTTAAGGTGAAATTAGTGTCTCCAGTCGCTCTTGAAGAAAAGCAGAGATTTGCCATCCGGGAGGGAGGAAAAACTGTCGGCGCCGGAGTGGTGACGAAGATAAATGTTTAGCCAAAATGACTGTTTCTAAAAAGAAACTTAATCAAGAAGAGCAGCAAGTGCTTCGGATTAGGGTGCGCGCCTATGAGCACAAAATTTTAGATGCAAGCGTAAAGCAGATTATTGACACTGCAAAAAGATACGGAGCAGAGATTGCCGGTCCGGTTCCCTTGCCAACGGAAACAAAAAAATACACAGTCAATCGGTCGTCTTTTATCGACAAGAATTCTCGGGAGCAGTTTGAAATGCGGATTCATAAGCGGCTGGTTGATATTCTCAATCCTGCTCCAAAAATCATTGATGCTCTCACTAATCTGACTTTGCCGGCCGGGGTTGATATAGAAGTGAAGATGTTATGAAATCTATTTTGGCTACAAAAGAAAAAATGACTCAGGTTTTTGACGAAAAGGGAATTGTTATTCCAACGACCTTAGTTATTCCTGTCGGAAACTTAGTTTCCGACATTAAAGAAGGGGATAAGGTTGCGGTCAGAGGAATTTCAAAAGGGAAAGGTTTTCAGGGCGTGGTAAAGCGTCACGGTTTTCATGGGGGGCCGAGAACCCATGGCCAAAAACATTCAGAAAGAGAGCCAGGGTCTATTGGAGCCACTGCGCCCCAGAGAGTCTTTAAAGGAAAACGAATGGCTGGCAGGATGGGCGGAGAGAGGGTGACAGTGAAAAATTTAAGGATAGTCAAAATTGATAAAGAAAAAAACCAGATTCTAATCTCTGGAGCAGTGCCGGGACGGAGAGGAACA
>JACQXW010000016.1 GCA_016208535.1 Candidatus Terryibacteriota bacterium | reverse complement strand
ATTACATTTCTGCTATCATAGACCGTATTAATAACATTCCCATGAAATGCTTGAAATTTTACACTCCCAGAGAATTATTTGAAGGTCGTTATTTAAAAGTTAACAAGGTTCAGTGTTGCACTTGAGGGGTTAATGCGGGTTGTAAATTCTAAAAAGAGAATATCATACCTCTTCTGGCTTGTCAAGTATTTCTGGTTCTATGCCGACTGCTTCTCCGGTGATGCGCAAAACGTCTTTATCTATTTTGTTTAGCTCTTTATAGGACGCGTTATAGGCATTTACGGTTGTCGCCAGATTCACTCCCAGCTTTTTCATAAACTGCTCGTAATTGCCAAGATGCCTGCCGAGTTCCTCCACCCTCTTTCTTATCTCTTTTGCCGATTCTTCTATCTGCAGGGCGCGCAAGCCCTGCAAAACCGTCTGCAGATACGCCATAAAAGACGTGGGTGAAACAATAATAACGTGCTTCTGCTGAAAGGCGTATTCTATCAAATCGCGGGTGTTTGTTTTGACCGCCCCAACCTGATTGACAAGCAGGTCGTAATAAATGGCTTCCGAGGGGATGAACATAAAGGCGAAATCCATTGTCCCCTCTTTGGGCCTGATGTATTTTGAAGTTTCGTCAACGCGGTTTTTAATGTCTTGTTTGAAAAGTTTTTCCAAGCGCTCGCGCTCTGTTGCGTCTCTTTCCTCAAGAATCCTGTTATAATTTTCCAGAGAAAATTTTGAATCTATGGGTAAAATTTTATCTTTGTCCAAAAATATCGCGGCATCCACAATCTCGCCGTCGGAAAACTTGTACTGCATCTGGAATCTGTCCGGAGGCAAAACATTTTTTAAAACCGTTTCCAGATAATATTCTCCTAAAACTCCTCGCTGTTTAGGATTCTGCAGAATATCCTGTAAATTTTGCAATTGGTCCGCAAAATTAACTACCTGCTTGTTGGTTTCATCAAGTTTAACCAGTCGTTCAGTGACATCGCGGATAATCTTGGCGCTCTGGCCGAACTGCTCCTGAATGGCTTTTGTTGATTCGCTGATTTTTGAATCCAAAGTGCCTCTGATTTCCTTCAATTGCTCCTGGAGCATTAAAATAGATTTATTGTCGCTTTCTTTTTTTCTGGTCGCAAAAATATAAGCAATCACTCCAATGATTAAAATAATTAAAATAATCTCTGTCATATTTTTTTTATGCCCAATTCTTTCAATTGTTCTTTGTTGATTTCCGCCGGCGCGTCCATCATTAAATCCCGTCCGTCGCCGGTTTTCGGAAAGGCAATGACCTCGCGGATGCTCGGCTCGTTTTGCAGAATCATTATTAATCTGTCGATACCAGAGGCAATGCCTCCATGGGGCGGAACGCCGTAAGTGAACGCCTCAAGCATATGTTGAAAGTATTCTTTTTCCTCTTTTGAAAATCCGATTAAATCAAAAATTTTTGTCTGGATATAAGGATTATGAATACGAATGCTCCCGCCCGCTATCTCAAAACCGTTTAAAATCATATCGTGTTGAAATGATTTTGCCAGTTGAGGTTCTAATTCCAGCACTCCCTTGGGAGAAGTGAACATGTGGTGACTTGGCGCGTAAAAACCGTTTTCCTGTTTTTCTTTTTCAAAAAGCGGAAAATTTACAATCCATGCGAATGCTAATTCATCCTGATTATTTTTATCTTTTCTTAAATCCGGCCTGTCTGTTCCGTAATTTTTTATAACATCTTCGTAATCAAGTCTCGGCCATGGCTTCTGGATAATTTTTTTGTCAGGATAAATACTTTCAACTAATTTTATGTACATATCTTCCATTAAATTTAAAATATCGTCCTGCTCTATAAAACTCATTTCTAAATCCAATTGAGTAAATTCCGCCTGCCGGTCGCCTCTGGTGTCTTCATCTCTTAGGCATTTTGCTATCTGGAAATATTTTTCCAAACCGGCAACCATCAGCAGTTGCTTATATTGCTGGGGAGATTGCGGCAAGGCGTAAAATTTACCAGGATGAAGCCGTGAAGGCACCACAAAGTCCCGCGCTCCCTCGGGTGTGGATTTTGTCAGCAGCGGCGTTTCCACTTCTGTAAAGCCGCGCTCTGAAAGATAGTCGCGAATAAATTTAATAATCTGATGGCGCGCTCTCAGGTTTTTTTGCAATCTTTCCCGCCGCAAATCAAGATAACGGTATTTGAGCCGAATTTCCTCATTCACTTCATATCCGTCAGTGCCAATCTCAAAAACCGGCGTTTTTGCCTCATTTAAAATCTCTATTTTTTTTACCTCAATCTCAAGGTCTCCGAGAGGAACGTCAGAATTCACCATATTGGCCGGCCTTTTTTTCACCTCGCCCTCAATCGCCACCACCCATTCAGATCTTAATTTCTGAGCGACTTCGTATGCTTCTTTGTTTTGCGGCACTATGACAACCTGCACCTTAGCGCTGGCATCTCTTAAATCAATAAAAATCAGTTTGCCATGGTCGCGCCGAACATCCACCCAGCCGGCAAGTTTTACCGTTTCCCCTGCTTTATCCGCAATGTCTTTAATTAAAATCCTTTGCATATCCTCAATATTACCACATTTTATGCGACGCGTAAAAACAGCGGCTCAGGCATTTTGTTTACCTCAATCGCCTTTAATATTTTTTCAGAAGTTGACGGAAGGAACGGCTTGAGCATCGTGGCGATTTGCTGAAGCCCGGAAACAAGTTCTCTTAAAATTTCTTTCGCCTTTTTTTCGTCAGTTTTGATGAGTTTAAATGGCTGGGTTTTCTGTATCTTTAAATCCATCTCTGAAATTTTCTGCCAGATTAAATCCATTGCCTTATTCAATTCAAAATTCTCCATAAACCCCGAATAAAAAACTTCATTTTTATACGGGGCAAGCTTTTTATAATCTTCGTTCTTTAAGTATTGCTCGCTCATTTTCATCACCCTGCTTGTCAAATTTCCTAATCCGTTCGCCAGATTGGCATTGTATGCCTCTTTGAATTTTTCCAAAGTTATGTCGCCGTCCTCAAAGGGCGTCATCTCGCGCAGAAAATAATAACGCACGGCGTCAGTCCCATATTCAGTAATTAAATCAAACGGGTCTATGACATTGCCAAGGGTTTTGGACATTCTTTTTCCTTCGGAAAGGACAAAACCGTGGGCCAGAATTGTTTTTGGCAGCGCCAATTTTGCGGATAAAAGCATTGCCGGCCAGATAATGGTATGGAAACGCAAAATATCCTTGCCAATTACATGCAAATCAGCCGGCCAAAAATCCATTTTTTTCTCATCTATTCCATATCCTAAGCTAGAAATATAATTCACCAATGCGTCGCACCAGACATACATCAATTGCTTTTCATCGCCAGGAACGGGTATGCCCCAGCCTTCCAGTTTTTCCGTTGGCCTTGAAAAACTGATATCCTCTATTCCTGCCTCTATCATCTCTAGAACTTCGTTTTTTCTTGTTTCCGGAATTATTCTTAATTCTTGATTCTTAATTCTTGATTCTATCTCTTTCGCGTATTTTGAAAGCCGGAAAAAATAATTCTCCTCATCAATAATTTCCGGCTCTTTCAAATGATAAGGGCATTTAGCGTCAATCAAATCTTTTTCTGTCACATATCCCTCGCACCCCACGCAATAATATCCCTTGTATTTTGACTTATAAATACCCCCTGCCTCAACCAGTTTTCCCCATAATTTCCGCGCTCCGGGCCAATGGCGTTTTTGATCAGAGGTGCGGATAAAGTCGTCAATCGATATATCCAGATCTTTTAAGAGTTTTTTAAATTTCTCCGTATTTTCCTCTGTGAATTTTTTAATGTCTTTATTTTGTTCTTTTGCGGCTCGCGCGATTTTTATTCCGTGCTCGTCCGCGCCGGACAGGAAATAAACATCTTTGCCAAGAAGCCGCTGATAGCGGGCAATGGCGTCAGCCTGGATTTTTTCCATGGCATGGCCCAAATGAGGCGGCGCATTGACATAATCAATGGCAGTGGTAATGTAAAATTTATTATTCATATATTTTGAGGTGGAATAAAATCCATCGGCAGTTCCAGATAAAAAGTTGAGCCCTTGCCTTCGCCCTCGCTTTCCGCCCGGATATCGCCGCCGTGCGCCTTGGCGATCTCCCGGGCCACATAAAGGCCAAGGCCCGTGCCCTCGGTATGAACCGAACTTCCGTTCCTGCCCCTGATAAATTTTTCAAAAATCCTAGTCAGAGATTCCTTGCTCATGCCAATGCCGTTATCCTGCACTTTAAGTAATACACTTTTTTGTTGTTGGTTGTTAGTTATAAGTTGTAAGTTAATCTTCACAAACCCTCCAACTTTATTATATTTCATCGCATTATCCATAAGGTTATAAACCACCTGCCGGATTTTTTCAAAATCAGCAATAACAGAATAATCCGCAACCTTTTCCGCCTCAAAACTCATTTCCATTCCTTTATTCTCTTTAATATTAATCGTCTTAAAATCCTCAAAAACTTCCTGCGCTAATTCCCTGAAATTAATTTTCTTGAAATCATATTCCATCTTGCCCCGCTCAATCCTGCTCAAATTAAGTAGATCGCTGATAAAATACACCAGACGGTTTGAGGACTGGAAAATCCTGTCTAAAATTTCCTTTACCTTATCTGATATTGGGCCATAAGATCCTTCAAGCATCATTGAAGTATAACCCTTGATGGCAGTCAATGGCGAGCGCAACTGATGCGAGGTAATGGTCACAAAATCCGACTTCTCCTTGTCCAACTCCTTCAACCTCACATTCGCCCTCTCCAACTCCCCAGCCAACTTCTCAATCTCCTCCCTCTGCCGAACCTCCTTAAGCACGGAACGGATAAGTAGGTAGCCAAAAAATGTACCTGTAACAAATAGAAATCCCCTGATTAGCCATTCTATTGCTGTTCTTGACGTAAGAAAGTTTACTAGTAAAATCAAAAGAATACTTCCGGCAAATAACTCTGTGGCAATTATCCTTATATTCATAAGATGATGTTTGGTAATAGCATAAGCTATAAAAACAATCATAAATATAATACTAATTTGCCCTAGCCAGTTCAGGGTAAATATACTCAAAAGAGGTAATATTAGATTACTTGATACGCCAATAATTGTAGCGATCAAAGTTCCAAGTAAAACGTATTTAATTTGAGTTTTAATAATATTTTCTACTGTTTTTAAATATTTTCGAAATAAATTTATATAGGCCAAAACAAAATAGCCGGATATATAAAAAGCATATAATAAATGGAGTTGATTATTAAAAATAATTTCATTTTCTTTGTCTGGGATTATATTAACTCCTTTAATTAAGGCATCGGGTAATAAAGATATAATAGCGATAGTAATAAAAGGTATTAGTAATAAATACTTTTGCCACATTTTTAGATGAAACTTTTCTTCGGGAAAAATAAAACTGAAATAAAGAAAAATAATTGGAATAAAACTTGCTGATAGATAGAGTATTCTAGAACAAAAGACAACTGATTCTTCAATGCTCCTATAAAAAAACATACTAAAGATCCAGAATGTTACAGATAAAACCACCAAGAAAAACCAAAAATTAGTCTGACTTTTTCTGTTTTTTATATAAATAACTAATCCAAAAATTAAATTAATAAACCCTATTAAAAGTAAAAGAGTATTCTTTGTATCAAAATAGCCCATAAATTTATTTATTTTTTATAATATCTTTGATTTTATTTATTTTAGTTTTACTTATTTTACCTTCAATAGGATTTTGAAACTCGGCTATTTGAAAATTTAATTTTTCAATAATTCTAGAGATATCATCAATTAATTTTAAATCTAAATAACCAATGGCATAATCTTTATGCCAATTTATAGAAGCCAAAATCATTACTTCTCCTAAACAACAAAATATATCTTCTTTATTAGCTAAACCAAAATTAAAGTGATATTTTATATTTGGAGTATTTATAACACCTCCTTCTATCACTAAAATATCATCTCTTTTTTTAAAAACTTCTGGTGATATATCTGACGGTTGAGCATCATTTATTATAATTGCACCCGGTTTTAAATCATTCGGTTCAATAATCACATCTGGAGAATTTGTTGCTGCAATAATAATATCTGCTGAATAAATATCTTTTGTAATGGAAGAAAACTTAAAATTAACACCATTAGTATGTATTTTTATTTCCTCAATAAGGTTATCTATAGAATTTTTTTTTCTTACTAAATCTATTAGAATAAATTTTTTAATATTATTTTTAATGGCTAAAATTTTGGCACAAGCGGATCCTATTCCGCCAGCCGCTCCGACTATTGCCACAGTTATTTTGTTTAAATCTATATTTAATTCCTTTGCTATTTTAATGATATTATCTATAATATTTTTACTAGTGTAAGCCCTACCTGTTGTTATTCCAATATTAATATTGTTTTTTAAATCTAAGCCGCCCTTGGTTAGAGAGGCAGTAAGTGCTCCTAATCCGATTATATTTGCACCAAATTTTTCCGCCAATTTAGCAGCCTGAATAATTTTTTTAAAAGTTAATTTTCTATTATTCATCATTTGTTTAGGAATTAATGGAATACCAATTATCCACCCACGCACAAGTTTATTGTTTTTATTTTTTAATCCTTCCACCTCTGACACAACCACTGGCCAATAGTGGTATAAAAACCATTCAAGTGCGGGAACTGGTAAAAACTTTAAAAACGGATATTTTCTGTAAACATCTGAAATATCTCGCGGATGCACCAAAAACGCAAACCCGCCCTTTTT
>JACQXW010000015.1 GCA_016208535.1 Candidatus Terryibacteriota bacterium | reverse complement strand
GGTGCCATAAGATTGTGAATTTGGTTAAATATTATATTAATAATAGAGGGTCGACCATCCTCTCTATAATAAGAATAACGTTCGGTTTCTGCGCTTGTGATTATTTTATTTAAAAGTTCTTTTGGCGGAATAATTTTTTCTTTCTGGTTTTTTAAAATTTCAATGGTTTCAAATATCTCCCCCAGTTCTTTTTTGTGTCCCGGAAATAAATCCAAAATTTCCGGAATTGTCTTTCCTTCTTCTTGAAGTTTTAAAGCTTCACTTAATATTTTTTCCAATTGGTCGTCCATAGTTGTTAGTCGTTGGTTAAAATTTTCCGAAGCACCTTCAGTGCTTGGCATTGGAGTTGGCGGATGGCCTCCTCGCTTTTATCCAATAATTTACTGATCTCTTGGTTTGATAATTCATTGATAAATTTTAAGATGATCACTTCTTGTTGTTTTTCTGTTAATTGTCTTATGGCTTGGCGAATCATTGTTTCCATTTCTGTTTTTTCTGCCATTTCCTGAGGGTCTAGATTGTTAGCCGGGATTTTATCGAAAACATCTTCTTCAACCAGAATTTCTTTTTTCTTGCGCCAATAGTCTATGACCGAGTTTCTGGCGATGGTGAAAAAAAAGGCGAGGGGACGATCAGTTATTTTTTGGGGGTCAGGGATTGATTTAAAGGCTTTCAAAAAAACCGTTTGCGTCAAATCCTCGGCATCTTCTCTGTTCTTTACCCGAAAATAGATATAGCGGTAAATCGGAGTAAAATAATTTTCATAAACATTTTTAAAATTATCACTATTCATATTATATAACGACTCAAGTAAAAATTTGTGATTTCGGAGGCGAGAGGATTCGAACCTCTGAAGGAATTTGACTCCCTTAACACGTTAGCACCGTGCCGCTTTAGACCACTCAGCCACGCCTCCAAAATTAAATTCAAAATTCTAAATCCGAAATTCGAAACAATATTTAAATTATAAATTCCAATGTTTTAAACTTTTGGATTTTGGTCATTTGAATTTGTTTAAGATTTCGGATTTCGTGCTTCGGATTTTAGCATATTTACCCTCTTGCCACAACTAAGGCAAGCACTTTTTTGGCGCCGGCATTTTTAAGTATTTTTCGCGCCTCGTTGATGGTGGCGCCGGTGGTGGAAACATCGTCAACGAGAATAATGTTTTTATTTGCTATTAAATGAGGATTTTTTACCGCGAATGCACCCTGCAGATTATTTAATCTCTCCTCGCGATTTTTTATTGAAACCTGAGAAGGTGTTTCTTTAATTTTAACAAGGACATTGTTTAGCATTGGCGCGGAAACTTTTTCCGCCAGATATCTGGCAATCAATTCAGCCTGATTAAAACCGCGCTCCTTGAATCTGTTTTTGGAAAGGGGAATGGGAATGATTATCCACTTGTCGGAAACTAAGTTTCCGACAAAAAGGCGCTGATGCATTAATTCAGCCAGGGGTTTGGCCAACTGTTTTACTTTCCGATATTTCAGCATCCAGACTGCCTTTTTGACGAATTTGTCATTATAATCCGCAGCCGCAAAAATGTTGTTGGCTTTTTTGAGAAAAGGATAATCTATCCTCTTGAGACACTCTTGGCATAATCCGCCCACTGGCGGATCGTTTTCCTCCCCGCACCCAAGGCATTTCTGGGGGAGGAGGAAATTTAAGACGATGTGGATAAGTTTTTTCATTTTTAAACCTTATTTCTATGATATAATATGCTATAGTATATGTCATGGAATTCAGTCTTAGGGGATTGCTTAAAATATTTGAATCGCTGAAAAAGAGCGAGAACAGCATTTTGGGCATTGACATCGGCACATCCGCAATCAAGGTCGTTCAATTGAGAAAAGAAAAAGAGAGGGCTGTTTTGGAAACCTACGGAGAGATTGCCACTGGCCCTTATGCCAATCTCAAGGTGGGCCAGGCCGCCAGATTATCGGAGGAATCAGTGGTGATGGCGCTCAAGGATCTTTTAAAAGAGGCGAATGTCAAGGCCAAGACCGCCTGCGTGGCTGTTCCTTTAAAATCAAGTTTTGTCACCATCATCAATCTGCCGTTTTCTCCTGAAAAAAACCTTTCTGAAATAATCCAATTGGAAGCCCGGCGATACATCCCGGTTCCCATTTCTGAGGTCATTCTTGATTGGTGGATTCTGCCCCGGGCCATGGAAAAAGATGTCGCGAAAGAGGGTCAAAGAGAGACGGCTCAGGTGCTTTTGGTGGCAATCCATAAAGATACGGTGAACATTTACAAAGATATAATTGCCAAAGTGAATTTAAAGGTGAGGGCCTATGAGGTTGAGTCTTTTAGTATGATCAGAGCCTGCCTGTCCAGAGAAACCTCTCCGGTGGCTGTCTTGGATATCGGAGCCTCAACAACAAAACTGGCAATAGTTGATTTTGGAGTGATGAAGGGCTCCTATTCGATAAATTACGGCTCTCAGGATCTTACCTCAGCCCTCTCCCGCTCTCTGAATATAGATTTCAGCAGAGCCGAGGAGATGAAACGGGAGATTGGGTTTTCTGATTTGCCTGAAAATAAAGAAGTGGTGGCAGTTCTTGAACCGGTGCTGGAATATTCTTTTTCAGAGGCAAACAAATTTATAAGAGAGTTTCAGAAAAAAAATCAGCGGACAATCGGGAAGGTAATTCTTACGGGAGGCGGGTCGTTACTGAAGGGTTTGGTTGATTTTGCCGTAAAAAAATTTAGCCTGGAGGTGGAATTGGCCGATCCTTTTGCCAAAGTTGAGCATCCGGCCTTTCTCTCCAAGGCCTTAAAAGAAGTGGGAGTGAATTTTTCAACAGCCATTGGTCTAACGTTTAGAGAATTATAAAATTATATATAAATATTTAAATATTATTTATGCCAGAAGATAAATTATCATTTATTCCCAAAAAAACTTTTACCGGTCCTGTTTATAAAAGCAAAGGACCTGGGCTTTTTCTTGCTTTTTCTTTTTTAGCTCTTTTGATTTCAGGAGCGTTTTACGGAGGATTGTTTTTTTACAGAAATACGCTTCAAAAAAAGATAACCAGTTTGAGCTCTTCTCTGGAGCGCGCCAAGATAGCCTTTGAACTCCCTCTCATTAACGAACTTTTCACGATATCGGAAAAAATAGATTCTTCAAAAACTCTTTTGAGCCAGCACAGAACTCTTTTGCCGATATTTGATCTTCTGGAAAAACTAACCCTAAAAGACGTGAGATTTAAGAGTTTTAGATTTTCTTTTTCCAAAGAGAGCGGACCGCTGGTTTTAATGGACGGGCAGACAAGAAATTATTCCACCCTTGCCTCCCAAGGAGAGATTTTTGGGAAAGATAAAAATATTAAAAAGGTGTCTTTCTCTAATTTAAGCCTGGGTTCAAAGGGGTTGATCAATTTTACCATTCATTTAAATTTAGAACCGTCGCTTCTTAGTTATAAAGGAGACTAAAATGTTTAAGGCAATCATATCAATAATTTTTTTGGCAACGGCAGTGATTCTTTTTTTTGTCTGGTCCCAGCCGCTCTTTCATGAGGTTAAAGATTTGATGTCCCAGTCTTCGTCTTTCGATGAGGCCCTTTCCACTTCCAGACAAATTCAGGAGAAGAGAGAGGGTCTGCTTTCGCAATATAACGCCATTTCTCAGGAAAGCCTCAACCGGCTTAATAAACTTCTGCCCTCCCAGCCAGACTCAATCAAATTTATCTTGGAAATAGAAAAAATCGCCCAGCAGAACGGTCTGATTATAAAAGACATCGATCTGAGAGAGGCGGCAGGGTCGGAGCAGAAGACATCTTCCGAGGCCAAGGAAAAATTATTCGACAGCATCCCTGTGGCCATGAAAATGGTTGGCTCTTACAAATCTTTTTATTCTTTTTTAAGGGACATCGAAAGGAATTTGCGATTAATGGATATCAATGCCTTGAGTTTTATCGTGGCTGAGACTGATTTTTACGAATTTAACATAGAAGGTCTTGTTTATTGGGAAAAATAACATGCAAAAGAAAGGTTTTAGAAAAATTTTAATAATCATCCTGGTCATTTTGATTTTGATTATTGTCTATGTCTGGTATTCTTCCCGGCCGGCTAAGATTCAGCCGCGTCCTGACGCGGCCGTGGTTTCTGTCCCGCTTCCAACGGGACAGGAAGCGGGAGAAAAAAATCAACTGCCGCAGGCCAAGGAAATTATCAGGATACTTTCTTTATTAAATAAGGTTAAATTAGACGTTGATTTTTTTAACAGCAAGTCATTCAAGAGCCTTAATGATTTCTCAGTTCAATTACCCTCTTTGACGTCAGGAAGGAGCAACCCCTTTGCTCCCTTAGAAACAGGCCTGCCTGCGCAGGCAGGTAGTGAATAAAAATGCGCTTTACTGATATTTTAATTAAAAAAAACATCGTTACTCCGGAAACCTTGGCCAAGATTTCGGCAAGGTCAAGCGAAACCGGCATCCCTCTTGAAAAACTTCTTCAAACAGAGGGAGTTTCTGAATCAGTTATTTTAGAGGCCAAGGGAGAGGCAACTGGCGTGCCGGCTAAAAGTGTTTCCAAAAAAGAAATACCTTTTGATATCTTAAAACAGATTCCCGAAGAGGCCATTCGTCATTATAAATTTGCGCCTTTGGGGGTTAGGGATGATGTTCTTGAGGTGGGAATGGTTAATCCTGACGATTTAGAGGCCAGGGAGGCGCTTCAATTCATTGTTTCAAAATTAAATTTGTCCTTTAGAATTTTTTTGATAAATGAAAGCGATTTTGAGTCCATTCTTGAAGAATACAAAGGCCTGCACGGAGAGGTCACCAAGGTTTTGGGAGAATTGGAAACAGCTCTGATCGAGACCGCCAAAGAGCCGGCCTTGGAAGATTTTTTAAAGCCGGAAACAAAATTTATTGAAGAGGCGCCGGTCACCAAGATGGTGGCCGTGATATTGAAGCATGCCACAGCCGGAAACGCCTCAGACATCCACATTGAACCGCTGCATGACAAATTAAAGGTGAGGTTTCGAGTGGATGGCGTTCTTCACACCAGCCTGCTTCTTCCCATCAATGTCCATGAGGCCATTGTTTCCAGAATCAAGATTTTAACCAATATGAAACTTGATGAAAAGCGCCGGCCCCAGGACGGTCGCTTCGGAGCGCGGATAGAGGGCAAGGACATTGATTTTCGGGTTTCCACTTTTCCGTCTTTTTGGGGCGAAAAAATCGCCATCCGCATACTTGATAAAACAAAGGGCGTGAAGACCTTTGAGGAAATAGGACTTTCCGAGGATCAGATTAAAATTATTCGAGAGGCCTTAAAAAGGCCGTATGGCCTGATCTTACTTACCGGACCCACGGGCTCTGGCAAGACCACCACGCTCTACGCCATGCTTCAAGAACTTGATAAGGAGAAAAATAACATTATCAGTCTTGAGGATCCGGTGGAGTACAATATTGAGGGGATTAATCAGTCCCAGGTCAAGCCGGAGATCGGTTATGATTTTGCCAATGGTTTGCGTTCCATCCTCCGCCAGGACCCGGATATGATAATGGTGGGCGAGATCAGGGACAAGGAAACAGCGGCCCTGGCCATTCAGGCGGCTCTCACAGGACATCTTGTTTTTTCAACCCTTCACACCAATAATGCGGCTGGTATAATTCCCCGTTTGGTGGACATGGGGGTGGACCCGTTTTTAATCGCCCCAACCCTTCTCCTGGCCATAGCCCAGCGTTTGGTGAGAACCTTGTGTCCGGATTCGAGAAAGGAGATCCCGCTGACTGGCGCTGTCAAAGAAAGAATCGAGAAAGAGATGATGGATATGCCTCCTGAGATAAAAAAGAATTTTAAGATTCCTGATAAAATCTATCAAGGCATTCCCTCAGCCGTCTGCCCTCAGGGCGCCAAGGGTAGGACAGGGATCTTTGAGATTTTAAGAAAAACTCCGGAACTGGAAAATATAATCCTGACAAATCCAGCAGAGCCGGAAATTATGAAAGAGGCGCGCCGGCAGAACATGTTCACTATTCGCGAAGAGGGACTGGTAAGGTTATTCAATGGCGCCATTGGCTTTGAGGAGTTTACTAAGTTATAATCATAATATGACCAATAAACATAAAATTTTGATTATTGATGACGATGAATTTCTACTTGATATGTATTCCACAAAATTCCGCGAAACAGGTTTTGAAACGGAGATTGCTTTTAATTCATCAGAGGCCCTGGAAAAAATAAATAAGGGTTTCCAGCCGGACATCGTTCTTTTGGACATTATTATGCCGCAGATGGACGGTTTCGGTTTTTTGGAAAAAATCAAAAAAGAAAACCTTTTAAAGAACAGCAAAATAATTGTTTTGACAAATATCAACCAAAAAGAGGATGTGAATAGGGCCATGGCCCTGGGTGCTTCTGATTATATTATCAAGGCCTATCTTACACCCTCGGAAATTATTAAAAAAATAGAAAAATTATTATGATGACGGATTATAAAAAAGAATTAACAGATTTAATTTTAACCACTATCAAAGAGGGAGCCTCTGATTTGCACATCACAGTGGGCAGGCATCCGACCCTGCGCATAGCCGGCTCCCTCATCCCTTTAATTAAAAACCCCATTCTCTCTCCTGAGGATACCGAGGGATTGGTTTTTGCCCTACTAGATGAAGAAAATAGGCAAAGATTTCTTCAGGAAAAAGATATTGATTTTTCCTACGCCTTTGAGGATAAGGCGCGCTTTCGGATCAATGCCTTTTTTCAGCGCGGATTTATTGGCGCCTCCCTGAGATTTATTCCGGCTGTGATCAAAGATTTTAAGAGCCTTAATATCCCTGATATTTTGTGTGATTTTGCCAATAAGGAGCAGGGTTTTTTCTTAGTGGTCGGACCCATTGGCCATGGCAAGTCAACTACCTTGGCCTCAATAATCGATTACATCAATCATTCGCGGTCCGAGCATGTTCTCACCATTGAAGACCCCATTGAATATTTCTTCATTCAAGACAAATCCATTATTGACCAAAGAGAGGTGAAAACCGACACCAAGGATTTTTACAAAGCCCTGCGTTCCATGTTCAGACAGGACGTGAATGTGGCCATGATCGGAGAGATGCGCGATACGGAAACAATTTCCACAGCCATCACCGCCGCGGAAACAGGGCATCTTATCTTTTCCTCTCTGCATACCAACAACGCCAGCCAGAGCATAGACAGGATTATTGATTCGTTCCCGCCGGAACAACAGACCCAAATCCGACTTCAGCTTTCCAACGCCCTTTTGGGAGTGTTTTCTCAGAGACTGGTGCCTCGGGTGTCCGGCGGTTTGATTCCCGCTTATGAGCTGATGATTTGCAATTCTGCCATTAAAAATCTTATTCGCGAGAGAAGAACCCACGAGATTGATATAGTTATTGAGACCAGTTTTGAATTGGGTATGGTCAGTTTAAATCGCTCCCTGGCCAACTTGGTTAGGCAGGGAGAAATTAGTGTGGAAAACGCCATTGCCTACTCCCTTAATTCCAAAGAGTTAGAAGGCCTGTTATAAAAAGCACGAAGCACGAAGCACGAAATCCGAAACAAATTCAAATGACAAAAATCCAAAAGTTTAAAACATTATTATTTAGGATTTAATTATTATTTCGAATTTCGATATTCGAATTTCGAATTTAAATTTAGTTGTATGTTATATAAATACGTTGCCACAACTCCAGAGGGCGAAAAGCGCGCAGGTGAAATTGAGGCCGCCACTCTTGAAATTGCCATAGGTTCTCTTCAAACCAGAAATCTTATCATTGTTTCCATCCAGCCCGCTGAAAAGGCAGGAGGATTTTTGGGAAAGATAAGACTTTTTCAGCGCGTAAAAGATCGGGATATTGTAATTCTTTCGCGCCAGCTTTCCACTCTTTTTGAGGCGAAGATTCCGGCCATGGAATCTTTCAGGCTTTTGGCGGACGAGACAGAAAATCCTGTTTTGCGGACAACTCTGGCTGAGGTGATAGACGACATTCACGGAGGCATTTCCATGTCTCAGGCAATGGCAAGGCATCCCAATGTTTTTTCCAAATTTTATGTCGGCATGGTGAGATCAGGCGAGGAATCAGGAAAAATTGATGAAACCTTTTCTTATTTGGCAGATTATCTTGAACGTTCTTATGAATTGGCTTCCAAGGCAAGAAACGCTCTGATCTATCCTTCTTTTATCATTTTTGCCTTGGTCACGGTTTTGATTCTGATGATGGTTTTTGTCATTCCCAAACTCACGGCCATTCTCAAAGAGGCGGGCCAGGATATACCTATCTATACTCAAATCATCATCGGCATCAGTAATTTTTTCCGCGATTTTGGAATTTTCATCCTCTTTGGCGCGGTTATCGCCATTGTTTTTCTTTGGCGGTATGCCAAGACCGAGAGCGGCAGAATGGCAGTTTCCCGTTTTCAGTTGGATATTCCCTTGATCGGCGCGCTCTATAAAAAATTTTATCTCTCCAGAATCACAGACAATCTTGAAACCTCGCTTTCCAACGGCATTTCGGCGGTGAGGGCTTTGGAAATCGCGGCTGATGTGGTGGGCAACAGCGTCTATAACAAAATTCTTCTTGATTCAGTGGATGAGATAAAAGGAGGAAGTTCTTTGTCCAAGACCTTGGCAAAATATGAGGATATTCCAGCAATTGTCTCCCAGATGGTGAAAATAGGCGAGGAAACCGGCAAACTTAATTTTATTCTCAAGACCCTGGGCCGTTTCTATAAAAGAGAGGTTGATAATGCTGTGGATACCTTGATCAGTCTTATTGAGCCGGCCATGATCATTACCTTGGGCGTGGCAGTGGGCATTTTTATCGTGGCCATCATTGGTCCGATTTACAACATCACGGCAGGAATATAAAAAAATAGTTATCCACAATTAGTAATTAGTAATTAGTAATTATATAATATAAAT
>JACQXW010000011.1 GCA_016208535.1 Candidatus Terryibacteriota bacterium | reverse complement strand
CTGCCAGTCAGTGACAAACTGAGGGTCTCCCTCGCCGCTGATCCAGGCAATAATCTGGTCAACTATCCTGTCTAAAATCGCCTTTCTTAAAATAGTGATTGCTATGGGCTTTATGTAATCGTTAAATGCCTTTTCTACCCAACCAGCAGTAGTAGAGATTGTATGGGTCGTAGTAACGGCTGTATGTACAGGGTCACTTATCACACTTCCTGAAGCTAAACCTGCCTGAGTTTTTTTAGGATAAAAAATACCAAGAGAAGACCCGATTAAGAAAAGAATTATTATAAAAATCAAAATTTGTCTATTCATACTTTTTAACCAAACTTACAAATTCATTAATTAAATTCATCATCTCTTTGTTAAATTTTTCCCCCTCCTGAATGCCAATCATTGCCTTTAAGGGGTCTCTATCAATCTCCTTTATGGCAGCCAAAGATTTTTCCAAAGATATTAATATTTCTATGAATCGCTTATGAAAAGAAAGAAAGTTTGACGGCACGACAATTGTTTTTAATTTTACCGCAGTTTGGCCATAAACACTTATTAGTTCATTAAGTTGGCTGAAATCTTTTTCCTGAAACGCGGACGCAAAGACCTCTTCTGGCGATTTTTTAAGAATCGGGTTTTGAAAAAGCAGAAGAGCCGCGCCAAACTCATTAACATATTTTTGAAAAGCATCTGAACTGTTATCTTGAGAAATCTTTAATTCTTTTTCAGAAAGCCGGACATTCAAACTGGCAATAAATTCCGCCAAATTTTGGTTGACTCGCGGGTCTATTAACTTTGACATATCGCCAAGATCTGGCTCTGTTCCCTCAGTCACTCCCTGGGAAATCTGAAAGCCCATTATATTTGATATTTCATTAGTGAGATTAATAGAACTGGAAATATCCGGGACAATGAATTCTTTTGGCTCGCCTTTTTTCCCGGTCTTCTCGTTGGAAACAGGGTCCAAAGGGTCATATCCGCCATCTGCCTCTTGTTTGTCAGAATATCCATCTCCATCGGTGTCGGCTTTATTAATATCCGTGCCCCAGAGAATTTCCTCCCAATCCTTCAGACCGTCGTTGTCGGAATCTTTTTCCTCTATCTGTTTCCCAATATCCTCAAAAGAATTCTGAACGACGTTTGCCAAAGAGCCGTTTTTTTTGTCGCCAAAAGCGGAAAACAGAAAACCAGCCCCTATTGCCAGGATTATTAAAGAACCAATGATAATAAATTTTTTACTCGGCAGATATTTCAAATTTAAGGCATTTCTGCCCTAATTTATTATAGCACTTTATTTGCAAAATATAGATTTTTTAATTATTTTTGTGGATAAACCCCGTTAGAAGTCCGAAACTTTTGTTTCGGCGATTATCTTCGATAATCTACTTCTAACGGGGTAAATAACCCAGCCAGACATTTCCAATTTTCCAAAGACAAATCCTCTGCCCTTACCTTCTCCCCCACCCCGCACCTTGTTAGACCTCCGATGTCTAACATTTTTAAATTGTTTTTTAATAATTTTCTTTTTTGGGAAAATCCTTTTTTCACTATTTCAAAAAATTTCTGCTCATCAATATCTCTAAAAAAATCTTTGGAAATATTATCTATGAGTAAAATGGCGGAATCTACTTTTGGCTGGGGTGAAAAATATCGCGCTGGAACTTTTTTGATGATTTTCGGCTGGCCATAGGCCTTGACGCTGATGGAAAGAATTGATTCTTTTTTATTTTTAGCCATTATTCTTTCGGCAACTTCTTTTTGAATCATTAAAACCATTTTGGTTGGCTGGAAATTTGATTGCAAAAATATACGGAGAAATCTGGAGGTAATATAATATGGAATGTTGGCAACAACTTTATAATTTTCAATTTTCAATTTACAATTTTCAATCAATTTACAAATATCAATTTTCAAAATATCTTGATAAACAAGAAACAAATTTTTGCTATGGCGAAATTTCTGTGCTAGCAGCTCTACTAATCGCTTGTCTTTTTCCACAGCAATCACCTTGCCCTGCGGAACTTTTTCCAGCAGCGCCTCGGTCAGAATCCCCTTGCCCGGTCCCACTTCCAAAATCACATCATCCGGCTTCAAATCCGCCGCCTTAATAATCTCATTAACAATCTTTTTAGACTTGAGAAAATTCTGTCCTAAAAATTTTATTGGCTTCATGTATATTCAATAATTTCTTCTATGGGTTTATATGTTTCAAGTTTAAGCAGATGGTCCGGGATGTCTGATAAAAACCGCGAGGCTAGATTTAACTGCCGTCCGCCAAAAATTGTCCGGCTGACACTGAAAGAAAGAAATAATTTTTCTTTGGCGCGCGTCATTGCCACATAAAACAATCTCCTCTCCTCCTCTTCTTTTTCGTCAGAATTGTCTCCAAAGCCGGAATGAGGAAATAATCCGTCTTCCAACCCGACAATAAAAACATTTTCAAATTCAAGCCCTTTGGCTGAGTGCGCGGTCATCAGGCGCACCGCATTTTTCTTTCTTCTAACGTGGTCCAACATATCCTGTTCACTTATTAAGGCTGTCTCCTCTAGTAATTTTTCTGCCCCTTTGAGCGGGCCGTATTCACCGTAGCGCAAGGCAATGGTCACCAATTCCTTTAAATTTTCCAACCGCTCCCTGTCATCTTCGCTCCCGTTTTCCAAAAATTCTTGATAGCCGGTTTTCTCCATTATGAATTTAATTGCCTCGGACAACTTGCTCTTTCCTATTTTTTCCTTGATTGACGCAAGGAGATTTAAAAAATCAGCAGGTTTTCTTTTTCTCGGCATATTGATGATTCGTTTTGCGCTCATTGTGTCATCGGGATTCAAGGCCAGCCGAATAAAGGCAAGGACATCTTTGATTTCCTTGCGATTATAAAACTGGATGCCAAGCATCTGGTGGGGAATGCCGTGCCTTAAACAAGTTTCCTCAAAAATCCGCGACTGGAAATTGGCGCGAAATAAAACCGCAATCTCCGAAGGCGAAGGCAAAGGATGATCCTTCGCTGTCTGCGAAGGATCATCCTTTGCAAAAAGCAACTCCTTTATCTTGTGAATTACAAACTCCGCCTCCTCTTGTTCGTTCATTGCCTCAAACAAGGAAATTTCCACTCCCTTGTCTTTGGTGGCGCGCAGGTTTTTCGGCTTGCGCATTTTATTTTTTTCAATCACTCTTGCGGCTGCCTCCAGAATATTTTGCGTGGAGCGGTAATTCTCCTCAAAGACAATTGTGCCGTATCCCGGAAAATCGTTTTCAAAATTAATGATATTCCTGAAATCCGCCCCCCGCCATCCGTAAATTGACTGATCCATATCTCCTATAACGCAGATGTTCCTGTGTTTTTCCGCCAGAATTTTTGAAAATTCGTACTGGGCTTTATTCGTATCTTGATATTCATCAATGAGAATATATTGCCAGAAATTTTGATAATGCTCGGCAATTTTTTTATCTTTTTTAAACAGCAGAACCGGTTTTAAGACGAGGTCGTCAAAATCCAGAGAATTTTGTTCTTGCAACAGTTCCTCGTATTTATTCCAGATCAAACTGAGTTTGCGATGAAAAAACTCGTTGCCGATAAAATCCAAAAAATCTTCGTTGGTGATCAGGTCGCCCTTATATCTGGAAATGATGGATTGGATCTTGGCGGGTTGAAATTGTTTGGGATCTATCCCCAGATTTTTAACAGACTCTTTCATCAAACTCAAACTATCCTCTTTGTCTAAAATGGAGAAATTTTTAGGGATGCCTATTATTCGCCCGCTCTCGCGCATTATGTAGACCCCCAAAGAATGGAAGGTGCTGATGAATGGAGTAGTTGTTAAGGAATAGCCACTAGCCACTAGTAATTTATTTATCCTTTCTTTCATCTCATCGGCCGCCTTATTGGTAAAGGTGATTCCCAAAATGCGTTCCGCTGCCACTCCTTGACTAACCAAAAAAGCCACCCGGTGCGCTATTGCCCGGGTTTTGCCGGCTCCTGCGCCTGCCAAAATAAGCAAAGGGCCGTCTTTATGCAAAACCGCCCTCTTTTGCGCCTCATTAAGACCTTTTAATAAATTCATGGTGGCATTATAGCACGTGTGGATAAGTTATTGACTTTTAATGTTAAGGATGTAAAATTAAAATTGCGGTTGAAAGGTTGAAATTGCTTGTATTACTTGTAAATCTTGCTATTTAGGCTTATTTCTACTAATTTAAAAAGCTCTGAGGCGTCAGATATCCCTAAACAGAGCCATATATTGAAATTTTTCATTTTAGCTATATTTATAGCCATTTTTTGCGTTTCCAGACCAACTGAGGCTGGATTTTTTTCATCTTTAGGAAATTTTTTGGGAATTGGAGAAAAAACTGAAAAACCGAGGATACTAAACTCTCAAATAATCCCCTTGCTTGAGGCAACTGTAAATCCTGAAACAAGCGCGGCCAGGGGTGGCGGCGAAATAACAATTATAAACAACAACGCCCTTTTGCCTGATTCCGGCCCCTTGGGAACCATGGCTGATATTGAAGAAAAAAAACCAAACCAGGACCAAATCAGCATTTACACGGTTCGGGAAGGCGACAACCTCTCGGGTATTGCAAAAATGTTCGGCGTTTCTGTCAGCACCATCAAATGGGCGAATGACTTGGATTATGAAGGACAAATAAAAGTGGGGCAAACTTTAATCATCCTGCCGGTTACCGGCGTGCAATATACGATTAAAAAAGGAGACACCCTTAAGGCGATTGCGAAAAAATTTAACGCAGATCCTGAGGAAATTATTCGTTTCAATGATTTGAGCCAGAATGTTTCTTTAGTTGAAAATCAAACTATTATCATTCCCAATGGAGATTATGCTGAGCCGGAAAAACCAACTGCCTCACCCATTGTTCCTAAATCAAGGAAAGTAAGCGGCCCCTCATATATTGGATATTATCAAAGACCAATTGATGGAGGCAGAAAGACCCAGGGAATTC
This sequence comes from Candidatus Terryibacteriota bacterium, assembly GCA_016208535.1. Taxonomy (GTDB): domain Bacteria; phylum Patescibacteriota; class Minisyncoccia; order UBA9983; family UBA9983; genus JACQXW01. The sequence continues at coordinate 2,377 of JACQXW010000011.1, read as the reverse complement.
ACGGCTATAATGGCGTTGATTTGGCTGATTCCTGCGGCACGCCGGTAATGGCCGCTGCCAGCGGAGATTTAATCATCAGTAGGGAATATGGGTGGAGCGCTGGTTATGGAAATTACATTGTTGTCTCCCATCCCAACGGAACCCAGACTCTTTACGCTCATTTGAGCAAGAATGTTGCGGCCGCTGGCTGGCATGTGGCCAAGGGCCAGGTCATCGGATACATTGGCTCCACTGGCCGCTCCACTGGCTGTCATCTCCATTTTGAAATCCGCGGCGCCAAGAATCCGTTTTAATCCTAGTGGCTAGCCACTAGTTGCTAGTTATTTAGGTCTATATTGCAAAGCCTCCAAGATGTGAGGCTCTTTTATTTCTTCCGCGCCTTCAAGGTCGGCTATGGTGCGGCCTAATTTTATGACGCGGTGGTAGGCCCGGCCAGAAAGGTCCAAATGTTTGGCCGCTTGATTTAAAATATTTTTTACATTTTCGGAAAGCAGGGCGAATTGCTTCAGATCCCGCACACCCATTTCGCTGTTTGTGAATATTTTCTTATTATGACCACCGAATCTTTTCTTCTGGATTTCTCTCGCCCTTATCACTCTTTCCTGAATTTTTTTTGAAGATTCTCCCGAAGTTTTTTCTTCAGACAACTTCTCATGCTCCACCTGCGGCACTTCTAACCATAAATCAATTCTGTCCAAAATCGGGCCGGAAACTTTTTTGGTATAACGCATTAAAGAGCCTTGCGAACAAACGCACGGTTTTGTTTTTGAATTAAGATTTCCGCACGGGCAGGGATTCATGGCGCAGATGAGAATGAAGCGCGCCGGAAAAGTGAGCGACTCTTTGGCGCGGGAAATGTTTATGACGCCGTCTTCTAAGGGCTGGCGCAACGCCTCAATCACCCGCCTTTCAAATTCCGGGAATTCATCAAGAAAGAGTACGCCCCTGTGACTGAGCGTGATTTCTCCCGGCCGCGGATAAGTTCCTCCGCCAACCAAAGCCACATAGGAAGAAGTGTGATGCGGACTCCGGAACGGTCTCTCGCTCAAAAAATCTTCCTGCAACACGCCGGCCACGCTGTGAATCAAAGTCGTTTCCAAAACCTCTTCAAAAGAAAAAGGAGGTAGGATGGCGGAAAATGCCTTAGCCAGCATAGTCTTGCCAGTACCAGCCGGGCCGACCATCAAAACATTATGCCCGCCGGCGGCAGCGATTTCCAAACCGCGCTTGGCGCTTTCCTGGCCTTTGATGTCGGATAAATCAAAAGATATTTCATCAATCAATTCGTTAAAACTAATTTCTGTTTCCGGCTGCTCTTCCAGACTAAAATCTTCTTTTTTATTCAAATGACTCACTACCTCGCTCAACGAAGCGCAACCAAAAATCTTAACACCCCTTATCAAGGCTGCCTCTTTTGTGTTTTCTCTCGGCACAAAAATTTCCTTAAACCCCTTTTTTTGAGCGTGCTTTATCAAAGCAAGAGTTCCTTTAATTGGTCTGATCTTTCCATTTAAAGCCAATTCTCCCAAAAAAACCTTTTCCTCAACTTCAAAAGAAATCTGCTTTGAGGCAAGAAGATAAGCAAGAGCGATGGCCAAATCAAAAACCGGCCCTTCTTTTTTGAGATCAGCCGGCGCCAGGGAAATGGTCACTCTCTGATTTTTCTTTTGGGGAGAAATAAAGCCGGAGTTTTTTATGGCTGCCGAGATTCTATCTTTTGATTCCTCCACTGCCTTGTCCGGCAAGCCAACCACTGAAAAAGAATGAAGCCCTTGAGAAAGGTCTACTTCCACTTCCACTATATTCGCCCGCAATCCAACGACCTGAGATGAATAAACCTTAACAGCCATAAATTTAAGACTGCCCGGCGTGTTTAATGCAGTTTTTTGCCACAAGATTAGCCTCTAGACGCTTTTCCTCAATGGAATTTTTGCAACTATGGCAGATGCCATAGGTTCCTCTTTTAATGCGCCCCAGGGCCTGATTAACCAAAGTGAGCCCTTCCTCAAGTTTGTCCTCAATGGCGGCGTGGGTTTCCAGTTCCTCAAAAACATCTGCCAGTTCGTTTTTGTCAGAGGTTTCAATATTTAAATCACCTAAGCTTACTTCCCAGTCGCCGGCTATCTTAGAACTTTTTTTAGCCACATATTCAAGACCTTTTTCCAAACGCTCTCTTTCCTTTTCCAGTTTCTCTTTAAAATATTTAATTTTTTCTTTTGAGAACATGTTAAAATAACTTGTAAGAAATCGTAGCGTTCTTTACAATTCCTTTGGATAAAAATAACTGATAAGTTTTTCCATTGGTGTCATATTGTTAATTCCTTTGTGGGGTTTGACCGCGTTGTAGTAATTCACGAATCTGATAAGTTCCTGCTTT
>JACQXW010000010.1 GCA_016208535.1 Candidatus Terryibacteriota bacterium | reverse complement strand
ACATTTCTGCTATCATAGACCGTATTAATAACATTCCCATGAAATGCTTGAAATTTTACACTCCCAGAGAATTATTTGAAGGTCGTTATTTAAAAGTTAACAAGGTTCAGTGTTGCACTTGAGGGGTTAATGCGGGTTTTTAAAGAACAATTATATTATACACAAAACAATTTATTTGTCAAGTGCATCTCTTGTATATTTATTTGCCGGATCCCATAATAACCATGATTTTAATCCTGCGTCATAAACCGCCTGTTTTTCCTTGCGCACCATTTCTGCCGTATAATCCGCGCCCAAATCAAAATCTTGGAGCCAAGGCCGGAGTTTGTCCGGGGTGGAGCTGGCGCTAATCAAGCGAGCCGAAGAACTTGCCATGGCATGAAAAATAATTTCATAAGGATAGAACGCCGGATTTTTATAGCCGTTGAATGTCGCCGGGTAATGCGAGGGATAAACCATGGGACAGATAAAATCAAAATATGGCGCGGCCCTTTCCAAAATTTGGCCGATATTCAGATCATCGGTATTGATGGTAACCATTCCAAACAAATCGGCAGAAAGAGGCACTCCTGCGTCTCTTAGGTTTTCTGAAAGATATTTGAAAAAATTCTCCAGATTATCAGCCTTGGAAACATTTGTCTCGCAAAACGGATAAACAATGTTGTTCATATCGCCGTCAGAGGCAAAACGAATGTAATCAAAATTCAATTCATCAAAGCCGACTGCTTCTGTTTCCCGGGCGATTTTAATAATGTAATCCCAGTATTCTTTGGCGCAGGGGTCGATCCAAGTTAAACCTTTCCTGTCCTTCCAAACAGAACCGCTTTTTGTTTTTACCGCAAGATCAGGCCTGATTTTTACAAAATAAGGGTCTTGAAAAACAGAAATTCTGGCAATGGTATAAATATTTTTGTTATGAAGATGATTTATAAAATCCCTGATATCATCAATGCGAGTTTCGACTGAACCGATTTTTTGCAATTCCGGATCAGCAACCTCAAAAGCAATTCTGCCTGTGTAATCTTTTATGTCGATAACAATGGAGTTAAGTTCTGTGGAATCAACCAATTTTACCAGTTGCTCCCGCCAATCCCTGGTTGAAGCCACCCAGCTAGTCATATAAATTCCGCGCACCGGGTCAGGAGTGGATATATGAACAGGACGCTCTGGCTCTTCTTGCCCTACGCTTTCCATTACCGAGGCAGTGTAACTAAACGAGCTGATTTTTTTAAAAATAAAATTTGTTCCTGATAAAAAAACAACGCCTGCTGTTCCAAAAATCAAAACAAGGCCTAAGTATTTTTTCCTAAAAAACTTTTTCATTTTCCTTTGGCTCCTCTCCGGTAATTTTCGCAACGCTCCTGCTAATCATTTTCCAGAAAGAAATAAAGGAAATTACAACGCCGCTCAGAACCATAAAAATTCTTTGAATTGAAGAAGGAAATCCCAAAAAAGCGAAGATGACCAAAAAGATACCCAGACCGCCTATTATCAATTCTTTTTTATCTTTATCCATAATTTTATATTATCACAATCTCCTCCTCTAAGTCCAGATTAAATTTTTCTTTGACTTTTTGTTTGCAGAGATTGATAAGTTCAAGCACCTCCTCTGCCCGGGCGTTACCGAGATTGACAATAAAATTGGGATGCTGTTCGGAAACTTGCGCTCCGCCGTTGGCGGAGCCGATTCGCCTGCCTTTTAATCCGCATTCTTCAATAAGCGACCGCGCCGTAATAGTTTTGAGATTTGCGTTTTGAGATTTGAAATTTTTAAAGATGCAACCGATGGATGGATAGGGAGGATTTTTTTCTTTGCGGTCAATGAGAATTTTTTTTATCTCCTCCTTGCTTTTTTCTTTATCGCCTTTTTCTAATTTTAGTTCTATTTCTAAAATTATCTCTTTTTCGCCAGTTGGCTGATTTTTAAATTTACTATCACGATAAAGAAATCCGCATTCTTCTTTTGAATATTCTTTGTCTAAAGTAATTACTTTTTCCACTGACTCTGAAATATTATGGCCATAGGCCCCGCAATTGCCAGCCACGCAACCGCCGACAGTGCCCGGTATCCCCGCGCCCCATTCAAGGCCAGTCAGTCCAGCTTCAACTGATTTTAAAATCAGTTCGGAAAACAAAACACCAGAGCCGACAATGACATTAGAATTTTCAATTTTCAATTTCCAATTTTCAATTTTTATCGCCAAACCATCAAAACTTTCATCGCGAAATAATATATTGCTTCCCCTGCCAAAGACAAAATAGGGCAAGTTTTTTTCTTTTGCAAAATTTATCACCTCCAAAATTTCCTCTTTTGTTTTCGCAACCGCAAAATACCTCGCCAACCCGCCGATTCTAAAGGTGGAATGATTTTTTAGTGGTTCGTTTTCTTTAACCTCCAACATAAAATTTTCTTTTTAATCTTACTTTAAAAATTACAAAAATAAAAGGGGCAAATTTTGCCCCTTATCTTTCAAAGTACCTTTTTAAAATCTTTACTCCTTCCTCCAAGCGATGAATACCCGCTTGAATTTTTCTTATTCCTATGACAAAAAATAATCCAGAAATTAACAAAAATATCAACAAAATAAGATAAAGATATAGTATTTTCATATTTCCTCCTTTTTTAATTGCTTTCTAGATTCAGATTAACAAAAACTTTTAAAAAATCAAATGCGCGTGGAAGGAATCGAACCTTCGACCCCGTTCTTATCAGGAACGTGCTCTACCACTGAGCCACACGCGCGCAAATTTTATTTTATAAATATAACAAAAAAGCCGCAGAAAATCCAGCGGCTATTTTGCATACTATTCTTTATTTTGTTCCGTTCTCTTATGGTCTCAACTTTAACCCACCAGAGGCGGGCAAGGCTCCAAGACCAATGCCTTTATACTCAGCCTAAACTGAATCGACCTAGTCCCCTTCTTGCTCCGCCAATTGGCGGATGGCAGAAGAGAATTAGATTAATTAATCCACGACCAGGTTCCCCTAGCCGTGCCTTGTTACGACTTCGTCCCTGTTACCGAACTTACCGTAACCGCGTCAAGACGCGGCATCGGGTATTCTCGGCTTCCTTGACGTGACGGGCGGTATTGAGATTTCGCCTCAGACGAATCTCACACCACTGGGCAAGCGGTTTTCCCGCACCCTAGCGGTTTCCAAAAGTTTTTGCCTTTTTCCCCATACTCCGAATTTTATCGCGGAGTTTTACAATTTTCTTGAATCCTCCATCGCTCAAATGTTCTTTATTACAAACCATTATAACAATTTCTCTAAAAAGCTTATATACTTTTGCTTTTTTGGCTTGCAGAGGATATCTGTCAAGAAAAGGAAAAAGGTATTTGTTCATATCCCATATGCTAGTGATTTTGTATTTTGCGTGAGGATACCATCCGTATCGATCATCTGACTTCAAACCCCCGACGCAAAGTTTTATGACGCCCGATACTGACCGAAAAAGATCCTTCTCCGTCAATAAAACCGCTAACATAATGTGGATTTAACTTTTTTCTTTGGATTCGTTCCTTCCCAAAAGGTAGTTTTAATTTAGAATTTAATCGTCTATCTGCCTTTTTGGTACTATGAACTCTGCTGACTTCTTGCATAACATTTTAAGGACAATTACTCGCCCTTATACTCTCGATGTTAGCAAACATCGAGGAATTATGCAAGATCTCCTGTGGTAACCCTATAAACATTTCTTTCGCATCTCGATAACACTACACGTAGTATACTTTTTTTAACGCAATGGCTTCTCCTGGTACTCGAAGGATAACCAATATACCACGCCACAACTGTTATTCAAGCTACGAAACGCTAATTTCGCCCTTCGGTCGTCCCCTCGCGGGGATAGACCTGCAATTTTGCTTCAGAAAATTGCGCTCTTTCTGGCCCGATTTTAACGGACTAATTTATAGGATCGCACAGCGACCCGAGTACAAGACTTGAGAACGTATTCACCGCGGTATAGCTGACCCGCGATTACTAGCGATTCCAACTTCATGAGGTCGAGTTGCAGACCTCAATCCGAACTGAGAGACCGTTTGGTGGGGTTTGCTCCGCCTTTCGGCTTTGCGACCCATTGTCGGCCCCATTGTATCATGTGTGTAGCCCAGGACGTCAAAGGGACATGCTGACTTGGTGTCGTCCTCTCCTTCCTCCCCGTATAACGGGGCAGTCTTGCCTGACACTTGTAACAGGCAACAAGGGTTGCGTTCGTTGCCCCACTTAAGGGAACAATTCAAACCACGAACTGACAACAGCCATGCATCACCTGCCCAACCGTTCCTTGTGAGAACTATCAAAGTTTCCTCTGATATTCGATTAGGTTTCAAGCCCTGGTAAGGTTCTTCGTTTATCGTCGAATTAAACCACATGATCCACCGCTTGTGCAAGTCCCCGTCTATTCCTTTGAGTTTTAAGCTTGCGCTCGTACTTCCCAGGCGGTTCTCTTAACGCGTTAGCTTCGCCTCCCAAAGGGTCGATACTTCGGAAAGCTAGAGAACATCGTTTAGGGCGTGGAATACAAGGGTATCTAATCCTTTTTTATGCCCACGCTTTCGTGTTTCAGGGTCAGGAATGCGCCAGTATGCTGCCTTCGCCTTTGGTGTTCCCCATGATATCAACGGATTTCACCCCTACACCATGAGTTCCGCATACCTCTCACATCCTCCAAGTTAAGCCGTTTCCTGTTCATTTTTCCGGTTAAGCCGGAATATTTAAAACAAGACTAACTCAACCCCCTACACACCCTTTACGCCCAGTAATTCCGGACAACGCTTGGGGTACTCGTCTTACCGCTGCTGCTGGCACGAGTTTAGCAACCCCTTATTCATCTACTAATATCATTTCACCCGCCAAAGGCGGGTAAGATTTTTCATAGATAAAAGAACTTTACAGACCGAAGTCCTTCATCATTCACGCGGCGTCGCTCCATCAGGCTTTCGCCCATTGTGGAAGACTCTCGACTGCTGCCACCCGTAGGTGTATGGCCCGTGTCGCAGTGCCATCGTCGGAGGTCACGCTCTCACGCCTCCTAGCCGTCATCGCCTTGGTGGGCTCTTACCCCGCCAACTAGCTGATAGCCCGCAGACCGATCCAAAAGCGGATTACTCCTTTACTCTTGCGAGAACCATCGGGAATTAGTCCCGCTTTCGCGGAATTATGCCCGACTTTTGGGTACGTTTCTACGTGTTACTGACTCGTTCGCCACTGACCAATTTTTATATTGCTACAAAAATTGATCCGTATGACTTGCATGCCTTCTCCACGCCGCCAGCGTTCGTCCTGAGCCAGGATCAAACTCTCAAATAAATCCCGCTAAAAGCGGGATCGAACGGAACAAAAGAAAAAATAATATGCACGTAATGAATCAATATTCATTTTTCAAGGTTCGAGTAATATTTAGTTTATATTTTAATTATATACCTGTCAAATCGCCTGTCAAGGCCAAAAAGAAAGCGGGCTATTCCACCCGCTTTACAAAGTTAAAATCTATTAAATCGTCATACTTTCTAAGCTTGTTTTTTATATCGTTGAGGTTTTCGATAGTACAAATAAGTACAATTTTGCCATCAACGACTTTTACCTCCGCCTCCTTCGTCGCCAGGATTATTTCTATAATCCCATGCACGTCGTCATCTGTAAAAATGCCTCTCCTTACTTTTAATTGAAATTCTCCTTTCATCTTATACCTCCTTTTAAATTTTTTCTGTTTTTATTATAACAAATCCTTCAAAATTTTGCAACCTCACCAAAAAAATAACAAAAATCAGGCGATAGCATGAAAAGTGTTATTATTAAATTATTAAAAAAATTATTTTTTTCTGTTTTGAAATTTATAAAGCGTCACCAGAAGCGGCGAGGCGAGGAAAATTGAGGAATATGTTCCGATTGCCACGCCGATAATGAGCGCCAAGGAGAAATATTTTGTGCTTTCGCCGCCAAAAAAGAATAAGGCGAATAAAACCAAAAGAACGGTCAAAGAGGTATTAATTGAACGAACAATTGTCTGCTTCAAACTAATCCCCACAGTATTTTCAAAATCAGCCCCCACATCCTTTTTTAAATTCTCCCTAATCCTATCAAAAACAACAATGGTATCGTGAACGGAAAACCCGAGAACCGTGAGAATGGCGGTGATAAATAAAATATCTATTTCCACGCCAAAATATTTACCAAGAACCGCAAAAACTCCGGTTGGAAGACTTACATCATGAATCAAGGCAACCACCGCCATCAATCCGTACTTGAATGAAGAAACCCCTCGATCGCCCCGAGGCGATCCGGCTGAAACTTTTCTAAAGGCAAAGGCAATATACAAAATTATCATGACAACAACCATGACAATGGCGTAGATTGATTTTCGCTGAAGTTCTTTGCCGATAACAGGACCGATAGAATCAAAACGAATTTCATTAAGGGAACCGGTTGAGGCAAGCGCGGAAAGCAATTTCTGATGCTCCTCTTCATTAAGATTTTTTAAACGCACCAGCAGACCATTATCGCCTGTCGGCTGCAAAGAAACATTGCCAAACCCCAGTCCCTCGACTATTTTTTGCAGAGAGGAAATTTCCGGCCGTCCGCCAGCTGCTCCGCCAGCTGGCGGATTAAATTCAACTTCCAATAGCGACCCGCCCGTAAAATCAATGCCAAGTTTTAAGCCAAAATAAAAAACGGAAAACAGGCTTGCCAAAACCAGCAACCCGGAAAAGATGTACCAAATTTTTCTGTATTTCACTATGAACATATTAAAAATTTCGATAACTTAGTCCCGCCCTTAATTCCCAAAGCCAGTAGAAATGTCCTGCTGATGGTGATGGCGGAAAACATACTCACTAAAATACCGACGCCTAAAGTAAGAGCAAACCCTTTGACCATGCTTGTGCCCATCCAAAAAAGAATAAAAGAAGTGATCAAGCTGGAAACATTGGAGTCGCGGATGGAAAGCCAGGCCCTGCTGAATCCCTCGGTAATGGCCGCAGACAAGGCCTTGCCCTGCCGGCGCTCCTCTTTCATTCTTTCAAAAATAAGAATGTTGGCGTCAACCGCCATGCCCACTGAAAGAATAAAGCCGGCAATGCCCGCGGCCGTGAGAGTGACAGGAATGATTTTAAAAAGCGCCAAGGTGATTGCCGTATAAATAGCCAAAGCCAAAACCGCAATCAATCCCGGCAGGCGATACCATAAAATTAAAAACAGAGCCACTAAAATTATGCCGTAAATACCGGCATTTATTCCCTTTGTCAAAACTTTTTCTCCAAGAGTGGGACCGATAGTCTGCTGGGAAATAAGATTGATGGGCACAGGCAGGGCGCCGGAGTTAAGACGCTGAACAAGGGTTTTCGCCTCCTTTGGCGTAAACTGGCCGGTAATCTGCGCCTTGGCGCTGGTGATTTCCTCCCTCACCACCGGAATGCTGATGGGCGCGCCGTCCAAAAAGATTGCCAGTTTTTTGCCGACATTTTCTTTTGTCAATTGGCCGAATATCTTCGCGCCCTCGTCATTGAATTCAATGGAAACTTCCGGCTCATAAGTTGTCTGATTGTAATCGAGCTGCGCCTTTTTCAAATAACGGCCAGTGAGCAGGGTTGGCAAAAAGGCCTCGTCAAAAGTGGTGGTTGCTGTCATTTGAATGTTCTGATTTTCTGTTCTGAATTCCAAAAACGGCGTTTCGCCAATCATTTTTATTGCCTGAGCCACATCAGTCACACCCGGCAATTCCACAACCAGACGCTGTTCTCTGTTTTCCGCTGTTTTCAAAATTCCCCTTTGCTCCACTTGGACCAGGGGCTCGGAAACGCCGAATAAATTTATCCTCCTTTCTATCACGTCCCTTAGGCCGGCCATGGCGTCTGGAATTTCCTCCGGCTTTATTCGGGTGTCCGCCTTGTAAATCAAATGCACTCCGCCCTGTAAATCAAGGCCTAATTTGAAAGGCAATGAAAAAATTGATTCTTTGTTAAAAATATGAAGAGCATCAAAATAACCGACTGCTACGCCGGCCAAAATAAATAAAACGGCAATAATCCTATATTTCAGCATTAGAATTTATAGTAGAATTTTTTGCCGGATTTTGCAACTTAGATTTGAAAAAATAGTAAATAATCCATGAAGAAAAAATTCCGACAACCGCTCCTCCCAAAATATCCAAGGGCCAGTGGATGCCAGCGACAACGCGGCTGATGCCGATTAAGGCCGCTCCGATAAAAAAAACCAAGGGTAGTCCTTGGATTTTCCAAGGACTACCCTTGGAAAACAAATAAACCGCCATTGCCAGAGCGAAAAAAAATGCCGCGTGGCCTGAGGGGAAGGAGCCGGTGTAATCGTGAATCAACAACTGATTGACACTATCAGATGCAAAAGGCCGGGGACAATAATAAAAGGCTCGGATGATCTCTGTGATAATCATTCGGGAAAGAAAAACCGAGGCGCCAGCAAATAAAAAAATTTTCTTTTTTGAAACAGCGGTCCTTTTACCAAAAACCAAGAGGCCGATAAAAAGCAAAACCAAAAGATAACCAAAATCCTTTGCAAAAAAAACAATAATATCGTCAAACCATTCCAGCCTGCCACTAAAATTATTTAAGTAATAAAATAGAGCCTGATTCATTTATTTAATTCTACCAAATTTTTAAACACCATTGCCACAGTAATCGGCCCCACGCCGCCGGGAACAGGCGTAAAAAGTGAGGCCTTCTCTGCCACAGCCGGATCAACATCGCCAGCCAGCGAACCCGCGTCAATTATTATAACCCCGTCTTTCACCATCTCCAGCTTTATCAAGCCCGGTTTGCCTGCGCCGCTAATTATTACATCAGCCATTAGGGTATAACCACTAGGGTTGGAAGTTTTTGAATTTAAAACAGAAACCGTCGCTCCTTCATTGATGAGCCAATTGGCAATCGGCTTGCCAACCAAAATCCCCCTGCCGATGACAACGATATTTTTTCCAGCCGGTTTAATATTATATTTTTCAAAAATTATTTTTATGACACCAACAAGAGGAGGCAAAATTTTTGAACGACGTTTATTTGCTCCGGCAACGGCAACTGGATTATCACTCCGTCATTCTCTTTTATATGGCAAATTTCCGCCATTTTTTTGCGCAATTGCGAGGTGGAAATGTCTGCCGGTAGATTATAAAGCCGAGTTTTAACTCCGATATCCTCCGCAAACTTTATTTTTCTTTCAATAAACTTTTTTGAAACTTCGTTCTCACCAACCTGAATAATAACTAACTTGAGCTTTTTGTTGGTCCTTAAAATATCCTGCCTTAAATCTTCCTTTATTTCCTCCGCAATTTTCCTGCCGTCAATAATCATAATTTTAATATTTTATCTATTTTTTCCGCGATTTTTACCATATCTTTTTCTTTCATTCCTCGCGTTGTTACCGCCGGCGTGCCGATACGGATACCGGACGGATCAGCTGGTTTGCGAGTGTCAAACGGAATGGTATTTTTATTAACGATAATTCCGGCTTTCTCTAATCTTTCGCTTACCTCCTTTCCGCCAATCCCCCTCTGCCAGACATCAACTAAAAACAAGTGTGTATCAGTTCCGTTGGAAATTATTCTCCAGCTGCGCTTTTTTAATTCATTCGCCAAGACCTTGGCGTTTTTCACAACTTGTCGCGCGTATTTTTTAAAACTCGGTTGCATAGCCTCTCTCAAAGCCACTGCCATTGCCACCACCTGATTCATATGCGGCCCGCCCTGCAAACCGGGAAAAACAGCTTTATCAATTTTTGAAGCTAATTCCAGTTTGCAAAAAATTAGAGCTGCTCTCGGGCCGCGCAAGGTTTTATGAGTTGTTGTCATTACCACATCTGCATATGGGAATGGACTCGAATGAACTCCACCCGCCACCAGCCCCGCGATGTGCGACATATCCACCATTAAATACGCGCCAACTGTGTCTGCAATTTCTCTGAATTTTTTAAAATCAATTTTTCGCGAATAAGCCGTGGCTCCCGCGATAATCAGCACCGGCTTTTCTTTTTTGGCTATTTTTAAAATCTCGCCATAATCCAACTGCTCCGTTTTTTTATCCACGCCATACGGCACTTGCTTCCAAAGTTTTCCGGTTATAGAAACTCTTTGTCCATGGGTCAAATGCCCGCCCATTTCCAAAGACATTCCCATAATTTTTCCACCTTTCGGCACAAGCGCCAAAAAAACCGCCAGATTTGCCGGCGAGCCGGAGTAAGGCTGGACATTTACACTCCATTTATGGCGATCCGCCGGCTGGCGGATAAATAATTTCAGCGCGCGCTCTTGGCATAATTTTTCCAGTTTATCCACAATTTCATTTCCGCCGTAATATCTTTTTCCCGCGTAGCCCTCGGCGTATTTATTCATAAAAACAGACCCGAGCGCCTTTAAAACATCTTTGGAAGCAAAATTCTCAGAGGCAATAAGATTTATCGCCTTTTTTTGCCTCTTTTCTTCTTGTTTAATAAAATTTTCTATTTCAAAATCTCTCATTTTATTACTAATTACTGATTACTGGTTACTTTATCATTTCGGCCCTAAAAATTCCGCTGTGGCGTCTTCGGGATGCACCTGTCGCGAGTAGCGGCGCATGCCCATCAGCATGCCCAGACCGGCAAAGACGGTCACTAAATTAGAGCCGCCATAACTCATAAACGCCAAGTTGACGCCTGTGATTGGCAGAAGCCCGATATCCATTCCCACATGAATTATAAAATGCGCCGCAATAAAAACCGCCAAACCCATCCCAAAAAGAGTCTCAAAATTGCTCTCAGCGACAAAAGCGTTTTTTAAAATTCTCCAAATGACAATCCCGTAAAACAAAAAAAGAAAAAGAACGCCAATCAACCCCCATTCTTCAGCAAAGGCGGCGAAAATAAAATCCGTCTGATGTTCCGGCAGATAGCCCAGCCGGCTCTGGCTGCCATAGCCGATTCCTTTGCCGAAAATCTGGCCCGAACCCACGGCAATCATTGACTGCATGGCATTATATCCCGCCCCCCGGATATCTTTTAAAGGATGCAAAAAAGTGACGATGCGCGCCTTTTGGTAGGGCTTAAAAACAAAAAACCAGGATATGCCGAAAAGTAGGGCAATAATGAGAAAAACGGCAAGTAAATGTTTTTTATTAATTCCTGAAACCAAAATCATGCCAAGCCAGATGAGAAAAATAATGACGGCTGAGCCGAAATCCGGCTGGAAAAACACAAGGCCGGCAAAAACAGACATGTAAATTCCGGAGATAATGATGTGCCGGATATTGGCGATTTCAATGTGCCGCCGGGAAAAATATTTTGCCAGGATAAGAATGAGAACAAGTTTGATAGGATCGGCTGGCTCAATGGAAAAAAAATGCAACTCAAACCAACTGACTGCGCCGCGGGTCACCTTGCCGAAAACCAAGAGAGCCAGAAGGCTGGTAATTGAAAGCAAAAAAAGAATTATCAAAAAGCCGCTCTTTCTTAAAAAACGCCAATCAACGAGACTGAAAATAAAAAAAATGGCAAAACTGATGGCAACCCAAATGAGCTGGCGGGTAAAAAAATAATCTCCGCCAGTTGGCTGATTCTCCATACCCAAAGAACGCATAGTAATTAAACCTGCGGCCAATAACGGCAAGGTGGCAAAAAAAAGAATCCAGTCTATATGAAAATAATGAGAATATTTATTAACCTTCATTTAATTTCCGTCCTTAAAAATATCTCGCTCAGGGCCGGCTCTTCGCTGAACGGCGCTGGCCAGGTGAAGACCGCTTCATAAGATCCGCCAGCCGGAATAACATCAATCCTGGTAACACTCACCCCTTTCGCGTTTTTATCCTTGTCGTAGAGAATGGCGGCCGCAGAAACATTATCAACATTAAAAATTGATTTATTGGCAATGGCTGCAAACAGCCTGGGAAACGGCTCGGTATTGAAAAAATCTTTTTTGGAGACAACCAGTTGCGGCTTTTCCCTCTCTTTATCCAGCCGCTCCCACTGGATGTTTTTCTCTATTTCTATGAAGACGCGTTCCGGCAAACGGCTTCCAACATCGATGTTGGCCCCAAAAATCGGAAAAGTTTCTCCGGAATTAAAAAATGTTTTTCCCTCTCTCACGGCAATGAGAATATTGTTTCTATCATAGAGTTTGAACTGATACTTTACAGAAGGAACAAATAAAAAAATATTAGGGTTCTGGACAAGGGAAACAGCGTCATATCTACCCTCTCCGATTTTAAAAACTTTGCTCCAAAAAACGATTGGTTCTTTTATTTCACCTAGACATTTCTTGGGGCATGGCCCGCCGCAATCAATCCCCTCTTCTTTTTGATTTTGCTTGGCGTCAAAACAGGTCGGCCTTGTGGCCTTAGCAAAGACAATGGCGATGACGATAACAATGACTAACAGAAAAATCGCAAGAAATATCATCTGCTTTTTTGCTGTCCAAGAAATAGCCATTAAATTAATAATAGAATAATTTAGAAAAAAATAAAGCCCGGAATACTGGCGGCTAGCTACTTTCCCTTTTGAGTATCATCGCCGCTACCACGTTTCACTTCCGTGTTCGAAATGGGAACGGGTGGATCCGTGGCGCCAAGCCGCCAAAATTCCGGGCTCTATTTTACAGACCCTGTCGCTCGCGAGCGACAGGGCAGATATCCAAATTTCCTAATAGGATTAAAAGCTCATTAGTACTCCTTGGCTCAACCCATTACTGGGCTTACACCTAGAGCCTATCAACCTTGTAATCTTCAAGGGAGCCATGATTCCTAATCTTGGAGTGGGCTTCCCGCTTAGATGCTTTCAGCGGTTATCCCTTCCCAACATAGCTACCCAGCGATGCTCCTGGCGGAACAGCTGGTACACCAGAGGTTAGTTCGTCCTGATCCTCTCGTACAAAGGACGACTCTCCTCAGGAATCTAAACGCCTGCAGTAGATAGGAGACCAACCTGTCTCACGCATATAAATCAATTATTACTAATTGCATGGACTATACCTTAACCCAATTAAATTAAATGGGTTGTTGACATGTAGTCTCTACGGGGTCATAACCTTTACTTCGCAAAGGAATTTCTAATTCCTAATATCTAATGACTAATCAAATCCCAATAATTTAATGACCAAATGACTAAAATTAGACATTGGGCATTTTGATATTAGATATTGATTAGAAATTAGTAATTAGACATTAGTCATTCTAATACAAAGTATTGATTAGACTTCCCTCGGTATTATCCTAACATATGACAGGTTAAATATCAATCACATTAGGACTCCACCGATATGAGTCAACTTTACACATAAGAATTGCTTCTTATGGCCGCCGTATCTGATGTCTTTTTTTACCTCGGGCTCAAACTGTTTAAAAGCCAATTAATTTTAGCTCCTAAACGGTTTGAACCCAGCTCGCGTAACCTTTTAATTGGCGAACAGCCAAACCCTTGGGAGCTTCTCCACCCCCAGGATAGGTTGAGCCGACATCGAGGTGCCGAACAGTGCCGTCGATATGAACTCTTGGGCACTACCAGCCTGTTATCCCCGGAGTAGCTTTTATCCGTTAATCTTCCACCGCCTCTAATGCGGATGGTCGGTTCACTATGTTCCGCTTTCGCGCCTGCTTGGCAAGTACGCCTTGCAGTCAAGCCAGCTTTTGCCATTGCGCTATCAGCACGGTTTCCATCCGCGCCTAGCTGACCTTAATAAACTCCTCCGTTACTCTTTAGGAGGAAATCGCCCCAATTAAACTGCCCGCCAGGCACTGTCTCCTGGTGTTTTTGCCACCAAGGTTAGAATTTAAATTTTGAAAGAGTGGTATTTCACTGTTGGCTCCATCCCGCCCAAGAGCGGAACTTCAAAGCCTCCCACCTATGCTACGCATCCAAAACTTAAACCCAATGCCAAGTTACAGTAAAGCTTCCGGGGTCTTTTCGTCTAACTGCAGGTAGAGGGCATCTTCACCCCCACTGTATTTTCACCGGGCTGCTTCCCGAGACAGTCCTCCAATCGTTACGCCATTCGTGCGCTTCGGAACTTACCCGAAAAGGAATTGCGCTACTTTAACACGGTTATAGTTACCGCGGACATTGACGAGGGCTTATACAACTCAGCATTCCACTAATAAAAGCAGAACACCAGTCGTATTTGACCTTCTCGCATTGGTCAGGCGTCACCCCCTATATATACTCTTGCGAGTTCGCAGGGAGCTGTGTTTTTGATAAACAGTCGCCAGAGGTACTTTCGCTGCGCCCGCCAACATTCTTCTCCGAAGAGAAGTTTTGGCGGGAGACCTTATCCCTAAGTTACGGTCGCTTTTTTGCCGAGTTCCTTGGGAAGCACTCACCCGTTCGCCTTGGTCTTCTCGACCTGTTCACCTGTGTCGGTTTGCGGTACGGATCCGCCTAAATTAATTTTAGAAGTTTTTCTTGGGAGGCTCATCGACAGAATTTTCCCCACCGAGGCGGGAAATTTTTACCTGATTTGAAATTCGCATTAAAGCAGTTTTCCGGATTTGCCTGGAAAACATTTCTTATCAATTAAACGTCAAATCCAATAATGCGCTCTGTCTTTTTTCCTCCGTTGCTCCATCAAATTTTGGCGGAGTTACGGAATATTAACCGTATGTCCATCGGCTGCGGCTTTCGCCATTGCCTTAGGCCCGACTAACCCTGGGTTGATCATCATTGCCCAGGAAACCTTGAACTTTCGGCGGTCCGATATTTCATCGGACTTGCGGTTACTTGTGCCAACATTCTTACTTCTCAACACTCCAATCCGACTCGCGTCTAGATCTTCACAGTAGTTGAGAATACTCTCCTACCACCCGCCACAACTTCGCAGATGTTGGCGGGTTCTCACCTTCGGTACCTTGCTTAGTCCCGATTATTTGCGGCGCAAAATCTCTTGACGAGTAAGCTGTTACGCACTTTTTAAAAGATGGCTGCTTCTAAGCCAACTTCCTCGCTGTCCAAGAAATTTTACTTCCTTAAGTACACTTAGCAAAGATTTAGGGACCTTAGATTGAGATTTGGGCTGTTTCCCTTTTGACTGGCGGAGCTTAGCCCCCGCAGTCTAACTGCCTGTTATTTTACCCGCCAAAGGCGGGTTAACTTTCAGTATTCGGAGTTTGGTTGGGTTGACGAGATTTCTCCCTATTCAATCCATCCAGTAGCTCTACCCCTGAAAGGTAAGACAAACGCTAGCCCTAAAGCTATTTCGGAGAGAACCAGCTATTACCAGATTCGATTAGCTTTTCACTCCAACCCACAAGTCATCCGAGAGTATTGCACGACTCACCGGTTCGGGCCTCCTCCCGCCGTTAAGCGGGATTCACCCTGCTCATGGGTAGATCATCTGGCTTCGGGTCCCCAGCCCTCTCTTCTCTCGGAAAATCCGAGAAACGCGCTATTAACACTTGGTTTCCCTTTGCCTCCGGAGATAACTCCTTAGACAAAGAGAAGGCTGGGACTCGTTGGCTCATTCTTCAATAGGCACACCGTCGCCCCGACCCCCTTGCGAGCGTCGTGGGCTCCGATTCCTTGTAGACATATGGTTTCAGGTACTATTTCACCGCCCTCACCGGGCTGCTTTTCACCTTTCCCTCACGGTACTAGTTCACTATCGATCTTGAAGAGTATTTAGCCTTACCGGTTAGTTCCGGCAGATTCACCCGAGGTATTCGTGTCTCGAGTTACTTAAGAATAAAAATAAGAGTTTATTTGCTTTTACCTACCGGGCTATTACCGTCTCTGGCTCTGCTTTCCAGCAAGATTCGATTAACAAATAAATTTATAACTCCTTACTTAAGTTCAAAGCTTTTGAAACTTAAATTTATTTTCATCTTACAACACCACTACTTCTTGCGAAGAAATGGTTTGGGCTTTTCCCTTTTCGCTCGCCGCTACTTAGGGAATAAAAATTTTTCTCTTTTCCTCTGCTTACTGAGATGTTTCACTTCAGCAGGTTCCCCCCGAGCACATAAGTTATGTGCTCGGTAATTCGGAAATCTCCGGATCAAAGCCTGTTAGACGGCTCCCCGAAGCTTATCGCAGTCTTGCCGCGTCCTTCATCGGCTCTTCAAGTCAAGGCATCCACCATACGCCCTTAATAATTTACCCCGTTTTACGAGGTTTCCTATTAGGAAATTTAGATATCTATTTGTTTTTTATACAGTTTTTACCTGTTATTAAATTTTCAAAGTTCGAGCTTTTGACCTGCCCGCAACGCTTCGCGTAGCGAGGCGGGCGGGGAATAAAAAATCCGCTCTTGAGAAGCGGGATTTCAGACCACA
The DNA here is from genome assembly GCA_016208535.1 of Candidatus Terryibacteriota bacterium. GTDB lineage: Bacteria > Patescibacteriota > Minisyncoccia > UBA9983 > UBA9983 > JACQXW01. Next base: position 25,747 of record JACQXW010000010.1, on the reverse strand, counting down.
AAAGGTTAAAACAGAGCTATAATTTCCGCTTCCAAAATAATGATTTATTTATTCTACTCATATCGTAATTACATTATATACTTGACTTAAAAACAAGTCAACCGAGCACATAGATTATGTGCTCGGTTGCTGTGGATAACTAGAACGAGAAAATTATTAAATGAATTTAAAGATTACTGATTGTCAACTATATTTACTATTCCACTCTTACTACAAATTTTATCTTGACTTACACCACGATTCCAAGGAGAAACATCGCAAATTAAAACATTGTAAAGACCGTTTTTGATTAAAACGGAAGGTTTATAAATTATTGGAGGCTTTGAAAAATTAATAAAATCACCTTTTCCTTTTTCATTTGAAGCAATTAGAATTTTTGTTGATGTTGATGACTGAGAAACTAGCCGCACTGCAACTAATCCAACTTCTTTGTTTTGGTTCCAATTAATTTCATATTCCTTTCCTTTTTCCCATACATCCTGATTTTTTGGTGAAATTATTTCAAATAAATTATAACTACTTTGTACGCCCAGCTGCTGATTTGTTTGCTGATTTTGATTTAATTCTTCCGTTTGTTTTTTGATTTCTTTTATCTTTTTCTGCTCCTTCACATATCACGCTCCGCCACCAAGAGCCAAAGCTCCAATGATTATCAATATTATTGCAATCGGCGCGATGCCTTTTTGGTTATTCATAATTGATTAAATTCTTCTGTTGATAATTTCATTTCTTTTATGAGTTTATGAATAAATCCTTTGGACATATCCTTTTGGTGTTTATGTGGCAATGGTATTGTTATTTGTTTCTGCGGATGAAAATATATGGTGTGTTTGCTTTTTCTTACTGGAACATATCCGGCGCGCATCAATTTTCTTGTAAATTCATCGTATCCAATCGGCTTAATTTTAGGCATATTCAGGAATTTTTATAAAAGAAAATTTCCTTATAACTTCAGGCTTTATGGTTTCTTTTGGTAAATTTCCTTTAAATTCTTGGATTACTTCTAAACATTCTTTTATGGCACTATAAATATTTTTATGCGCCTCTTTTAAGGTTTTTCCATATATAACACAACCGGGAATCGCCGGCGCAGAAGCAATATATCCCTTTTTCTCGTCTCGTTCGTAAATTATATAATATTGATCTGTTCTTTTTTTCATTGATTTCAGTATAAAATAAATATCTCCTAAAAACAAGTCAACCGAGCACATAATCTATGTGCTCGGTTGCTGTGGATAAGTCTATTCTGTTTTATCCTCGATTACTTATATCTTGTCTTAATTTTTCAATATATCTTCCTGCCGCCTCCTTTGCTCCCAAACCAAAGGCCAAACCGCCGGCAATGGCCAGCATTGCCACAAATCCCGTAAACAGCGTTTGGGCAAAAACTCCGGCAATCCCCAGCTGATACAAGGCAGCCAGAATCGCGAAAAGCCAAATCGCCCACTTGGCTATCCCTCCCAAAAGCTGAGATGAGGGAACGCCTGCGGCCTTGGCTGAGCCAACGATTATCTTCTGTATAGCATTAGCCACAAAGGCTGCCACAACCAAGATAAGAGCTGCCACAATCACATTCGGCAGATAAGCCAAAACAACATCTCTTAAAAAGGCGTTGACCTGGCTCAAACCTATGACCTCTATTGAGGCAATCAAAAAGACGATGATTAAAAACCACCGCACCAAACCGCCGATAAAGGCGCCGCTGTCAAGACGGAAGCCTGCCTTTGCCAAAGGTTCTTCAGTGTTTATGTGATAATAAATAAAATTAATAAAAATTATTACGCGTAATAATTTTAGTTCGACCGACCTTTATGGAGATTATAACATATTGAGAGAAATTTAAGGAGTGGGTGTGGATAATTGGGCGCGAGAGGTCTCGAACCCCGAATAAATCTCGCTTCGCTCGATTATACGGGGCAGGCCTCCGACCTTTGCAACTTGCCCCGTTAGATTTTTAATGAACACTACAGGGCTCGAACCTGTGACCTCTTCGATGTGAACGAAGCGCTCTACCACTGAGCTAAGTGTCCGTTAAATATTCAATTTATTAACCGCCTTTTCGTGCGGGGAGTCAAGAACATCACGGATGAAGCGGTCATACATGCCGAGACGGTACAAAAATTCTTTTGTGTTGAAAATTGCGTAAACAATCTCTCTTCCTATTTTTGCCTCAATATCTTTTAAAACTCTTTGCAGGCCGCTGTTATTAATGGAATCAGCCACCAAAAGAAGGTCTGTTCTGCTTTCGTCTGATTGGATAAAAATCCCCGCCAAAACAATTAATTTCATCCTGCCAAGAGAATTTATTTTCTTCATCAGTTTTTCTTTGTTAAAGGGAACGCTATTGAGAACAAGATTTTTAAGGGGGTGAAGAAAAGGAAAAAATTGATTGAGTTTCAATCCTTGGATTTTTTTCTTTTTGTTCTTAATTTTGCCTTTTTTTAATCTAATAATCTCGTCTATTTTTTCCTTTGTTTGTTTGATAAAACCAATATCTCTTAAAACCAAAATCTCCCGCCGCGCAGAGGCTGGGATTACCTTTGCGCGCCGAGAGATTTCCTTGAGATTGAATAAGGTATCGGGGTTCAAAAGAAAAAGACGGATGATTTTAACCCTAGCAGACGAGCCAAAAAGTTTATCCAAAACACCAGTCATAATACTAAACTACTTGTTAGTATTATATCTTATTTCAGTTCAACTGCGCAACCGGCTGCCTCAAGTTTTGTCTTCAGTTCTTCGGCAGATTTTTTATCCATGCCTTCTTTCACCACAATTGGCGCGCCATCCACCATATCCTTTGCCTCCTTAAGGCCCAGACCAAGCGCATCCCTTAAAACCTTAATGGCCTGGATTTTTTGTTCCCCAGCCTTCTTGAGTTCAACATTAAACGATGTTTTTTCTTCTTTTTCTTCTCCGGCTGCTGAAACGGCTCCTGCCGCAGGTGCGGCCATTGCCACAGCTTGCGCTGACACCCCGAATTTTTCCTCAAGCGTCTTCACTAATTCATGCAGTTCAAGAACGCTCATGGACTCTATTTTTTCAATAATATCTTTATGTTTTGACATAAATTTTTATGATTTCTTTTTTGCTATTTCTTCTAAAGTTCTCACAAACTTGCTTACTAATCCGTTCAAGGTTACGACCAATCCCTGAATCGGCGAATTTATAATATTGACTAATTGGCCAAGTAAAATTTCGCGCGCTGGAATATTGGCAAGCATAATCACGGTTTCCGCTCCAATGTATTTGTTTTCAAAAACTCCGCCACCAAGTTTGATTTTATCTTTATTTTTTTTCGCAAACTGCTCCAAGGCCTTGGCTGAGGCAAGGGGATCGCTGTCAGAAACAGCGATGGCAATCTCTCCCTCCAATTTCGGCATCTCTCCGGAAAATCCAAAAGTCTCCAGCGCTTTTTTAATCAAAGTCTTCTTGGCAACCATATAAGTCACGCCCATACTCCTTAAAATCTTTCTTAGTTCATTGGCAAGAGAAACACTTAGACCATGAAAATTAACAAAAACCACAATCTTCGCCTTTTTCAGGCTTTCTTTAAGATTCTCTAATATTTCCTCTTTTTTTTGTTTTGTTATGGACATAAAAATAAAATACGGCCCAAAAGCCGCAATGTTAATTTACCTCAACAGGACTTATCTTGTTTTATCCCAAGCGCCTGTCATCTACGGCCTTATGATTAACAGTATATATCCTCTCAAAAATATGTCAACACTTTACAATTAAATTACGCAATTTCCTTGTATTCCCCCACCTAATCAGCCCCAAATACGACTGGACGGTTTCCGCCTTACCTCCCCTTTCCTTGATATTCCTGAATATTTTTCTTTTTGTGGCGGTTCTCAAAATTCTATGGTCGGTAAAATTAATCCAGCCGAGAAAGTCGGCGCCGGAAGCCAGAGTTTTGACGGAAATTTTGTCGGGATGCAGTTCCAGTTTAAGCTCTTTGTTTAGGAATTCCCTGACGGGCGGAATCAATTTTTGCGCATAATTTTTACTTTCCAAGAAAACAACAAAATCGTCGCAATATCTGATGTAATATTTCGCTTTCAATTTGTGTTTTACAAATTGGTCAAATTTGTTCATGTAAATATTTACGAAAAGTTGCGAAGTGAGATTGCCTAATGGTAAACCGATGCCATCTCTTGCTGACGAAAAACTTTCAACGATGTTTTTGAGAAGTTTTATCAAGTTTTCGTCCACAATATGTTCACGCAGGACATTGATTAAAATTTTGTGGTCTATGTTGGCAAAAAACTTCTTGATATCGCATTTTAAAATCCAGCAGGTTTTGGTGTCATTTTTGCCGGTTTTGTAGGCAAATTTTCTGAATCTGTTTATCGCTTTGTGCGTGCCCTTTTTTAATCTGCAGGAAAAAGAATCGGCTATGAATGTTTTGTCAAAATACGGATACAAAATCCTGTAAATGGCGTGATGCAACAATCTGTCCCGCACGCTTGCTTTGTGGATATCTCTCGGCTTTGGGTCGTTGATTTTGAATGCTTTATATCCGCCGTGGCTGTAAGTTCGGCTGGCGAGATTGCCATGGAGAGCAAGGATGTTGTCCATCAGATTAAACTGAAATTCTTGAACATCTTTTCTGTTTCTTTTGCCTTTCAAAAATTCTTCCCAAGCCGAAAGGAGGTTTTCGATAGAGATAATTTCTTCGTATTTAGTTTGGAATTTGTTTATCATGGGCGTATTATTAGTATATGAAAAATTTCACCAGTACGCCCCCCCCCCCGACAAAATTTAACAATAATTATTTGTATTATTGCGTTATATAAGCTGTGGCATGAATTTATTCCGCACTTTCCGAAAGATTCGCGCTACACGCTGGGAATTAAGATTGATAGTTTAATAATAGAAATCGCTGAGTTGATTTTTATAGCAAGCCGATTGAATAAAAACTTAAAAACTCCGTACATACAAAAAGCCATTTCAAAACTGGACCTTTTGAAGTTTTTTCTGCAAATTTCCTGGGAAATAAAATCTTTGGATAATAAAAAATATATTGTCTTTTCTGAATATTTGGATGAAATTGGCAGGATACTGGGTGGATGGCAAAAACAACTGCTTAATTAAAAACCCCGCGAAGAGCGGGGAAAAAATAAAGAGAGTTGCCGCGAGAGAAAACCCACTGGTTGTCAGCGTTCCACAAGTTGTCAGGATTGCCGTTGTTGCCGTTAAGCCATAAGCCATCGCTATTCCGTTCCACTTCAAACACATTGAGGTTGCCATTGGAGTCAGTAATGTATAAGACGCCATCTATGCCACCACTCTTCGAATACTCTTAGAGTTGAATCGTATACGGCATCTTTAATGCCCCAGCGCCTTATACCAAGTTTCTTTATTTTTTTGAAATCAATAAACAACTCCGGCATAAAGCGTGCCCGATGCCGTTCTCTGCTTTACTGATTTCAGAATTCGATCGCCTGAAGCCGTAACCGCAGGCATTTATTAATCTAATATCTAAAATTTAGTTTAGCAAAAATTTTAAAAAATAAAAAGGACCAAGGATTGGCTGATCTGTGTATTGCAGGCGCAGGGCGGGACCAACTTCATTCGGGCAGAGCTTGAGCCCGAACTCAATGGCTCTCTCGTAGATATCTTTCCTGGTCGCGCTGTCTTTGAATCCGAGTTCTGCGACGGTCATTTTTACTAATTCCACTTCTGTTTCTTCGGAGCTCACGGTGAAAGCCGATTTGCCGAGAATGTCGTCGCCCCAGTTGCCTATTTTGAATCCGTTTGCTTCGAGAGCTTTGCGGTATTCATCGACTGATTTATGAATACCGAGAGTGACGGTTTTCCAGACAGGGAAACTTGATGAAGTTTCCGGTGGGCAGAGGCCTTTGAGAAATTTCTTGAGGCCTTTCGGGTTTTGAATCCATCCCTGCATCACGTCGCCCGGTAATTCGGGCATATTCTGGCATACCGTCGCGATAAACTTTGCTGTCTGCTGATCATAGGTGTTCTGCTTTTTCATGGCAGTTTTCTCCTTAAAATTTGGTATTTGTCCCGCAAGGCGGGATTTGAAAAGAACTAATTGTATTATACACGAAACAGATTTTTTGTCAATAACGCACGCCACAGTGCTCAAAGTACGGCTTCACTGCCTCGCAGAATTCAGCGAGGATTTCTTTTGAATACCCTTTTTCTTTCTTTAATTCCGGGTCCAAGGTTTTTATGGAATAAAACTGCTGAAGGAAATATTTTTTCGCCGGCTTCTTTGGAGACGAAATTTCTTTGGCGATTTGAATGATATCTTCTTTGCTGTGGAATCTTGGCACAACCGTTGTCCTAAACTCGTAATCAATATCGGAATTTTTTATCAACTCAACACTCTTTTTAATTTTCTCTAAATTCGCCACCCCTGTTATTTCTTCATATCTTTCAAGCGGCGCCTTGATGTCCATGGCGATATAATCAACAAGTTTTTCTTTAATCAATTTTTCCAGCATCTCCGGATGGCTACCGTTTGTATCCAATTTTACGCTAAAACCCAAACTTTTTATCTTTGATAAAAAATCGGCCAAATCTTTATGCAAAGTAGGTTCGCCACCGGTAATGCATACACCCTCTAAATCCCCTCTTCGGCTTTCTAAAAATTCAAAAATTTCACTTTCTGACAATACAGGCTGATTTTTCATCAAAAAAGGATCCACTAATTCCGGGTTGTGACAAAAAGAACACAAAAAATTGCAGCCAGCAGTAAAAACCGAGGCCGCGATTTTGCCCGGATAATCAATTAGGGTGAATTTTTGCAGTCCTGCCAACAACATATTCTTTTCTTTCATTATACTCTTCTTGTTTGCCCACATGCCACTGTTGGACGGGCCTGATATACCCAACCACTCGCGAATAAACCTCGCAAGGTTGGGGAATGAGGCAGTGCGGGCAGGTGAAATGCTCTCCGCTGATATAACCGTGGTTGGGACAAATGCTGAAGGTGGGCGTAAAAGTGAGATAAGGCAAATGATGTTTGCTGAAAATTTTCTTAAGAATACTCTTGATAATCTCGTGGTCAGAAATCTTTTCGCCGATAAAACCGTGAAGCACGGTGCCGCCGGTATATTTGGTCTGCAGATTATCCTGCAGTTTCAGGGCCTCGAAAATATCGTCTGTGAATCCGACCGGCAAATGGGTGGAGTTGGTGTAATAGGGTTCTTTTTCGCCGGCTGTGATAATGTCCGGAAATCTCGCCTTGTCTATTTTCGCCAGCCGGTAGCTGGTCCCCTCTGCCGGAGTGGCCTCAAGATTATAAAGATTGTCTGTTTCTTCCTGGTATTTAACCAATCTCTCGCGCATAAAATCAAGAATCTCCACGCTAAATTTCTGGCCGGCTGAGGCGGTAATATCTTTCTCAATAAAATTAAGCAAACATTCATTCATGCCAATCAGGCCAATGGTGGAAAAATGATTTCCCCAATAACTTTTCCTCATCCTCTTTACCGACTCCAGATAATAGCGGGAGTACGGATAAAGTCCCCTTTCAATAAAATTATCAAGAACCTTTCTCTTAATCTCCAAGCTGTCCTTTGCCAAATCCATCATCCTGCCAAGCCGGTCAAAAAAATCTTTTTTGGTTTTTGAAAGATAACCGATTTGAGGCAGATTAATAGTTATCACGCCAACTGACCCGGTCAAAGGGGCTGAACCAAAAAGACCTCCTCCGCGCTTATAAAGTTCTCGGTTGTCCAGGCGCAACCGGCAGCACATGGAACGAGCATCATCTGCGCTCATTTCAGAATTGATAAAATTGGCAAAATAAGGTACCCCGTATTTCCCGGTCATTTCCCAGAGGCCATGCAAAATAGGATTGTCCCAATCAAAATCTTTAGTGATGTTAACGGTGGGGATGGGAAATGTGAAAACCCGGCCCTTGGCGTCGCCTTCGGCCATAACCTCAAAAAAGGCTTTGTTAAAAATATTCATCTCTTCTTGAAAATCGCCGTAGGTTTCATTTTGAGGCTGGCCGCCAATGATAACTGACTGGCTTGCCAAATGCCCTGGCGGCTTTATATCCAAAGTGACATTTAAAAAAGGTGTTTGAAAACCAACCCTAGTGGGAATGGCGCAATTGAAAATAAAAGTCTGGATGGTCTTTTTCACCTGCTGATAGGTGAGATTGTCATACCTTATAAATGGCGCCAGCAAGGTGTCAAAATTGCTCACTGCCTGGGCGCCTGCTGATTCTCCCTGCAGGGTATAGAAAAAATTAACCAACTGGCCCAAGGCGACATTGAGATGTTTGGCTGACTTTGATTCTACTTTACCTAGCACGCCACCAAAACCACGCATCAAAAGATCCATCAAATCCCAACCGCAGCAGTAAGTCCCTAAAAAGTCAAGATTATGAATATGGAACGAGCCCTCTTCAACCGCCTTTCTTATTTCCGGAGTGTAAATTTTGTTCAGCCAGTATTTTTTACTCACTGCGGAAATAATATAGTGATGCAATCCCTGCAAAGAAAAAGACATATTGGCGTTTTCGCGCACCTGCCAGTCGTCATTGCGAAGATATTTATCAACCATATCCAGGCTCTCGTCAAGCGCGGTTTTTTGCTCTCGGATGCGGCGGCGCTGTTCGCGGTAAAGAATGTAAGATTTGGCTGTTTCCACATAGCCCTCTAGAATCAAGACCTCTTCCACAATATCCTGAACCTCCTCAACATTAGGAACCTCCTCCTTCTTAAAACGCCTATTTATAAGGCTGATTACGCGGTCAGAAACCTTTTTTGACTCTTTTCCATCGCCCTGGCCAGAGGCTGTCAGAGCCTTATGAATGGCTTTGGTGATTTTATTCTGGTCAAAATCAACAACCCGGCCGTCTCTCTTCGTGATTTTTTTCGGGGCTTTGATTTTTTTAGAAATTTTTGCCATAAGATACTTTTATCATACCCCATGAAAAAAATTTTGCAAAGCAAATTTTTTTGTGGATAATTTTTTTTTAAAATATTTTTTCTAAAATAAAAAGAGGAGGAATATATCCTCCTCTTTAAAACGAATATCCAAGGTTTAATCCGTAGATATCCGCTTTTGATTCTGGTTGATAACAAAACCACTGCTGCCCGTCCCTAGTCCCCAAATCCACATCAGGAGCCTTTAGAAATCTTAAACCCTCGTAAAATAGGCTTATTTTGAATTTACTGAGCCTAATCCCTCCTTCAATGTAAAAAGATGGTTTCTTACCGGGCCTGAGCGTGATCTTACTAAATCCCAAATCAGTCAGGTCTGCCGTCATTTTGTTGGAAATCGGGAGTTTTAACGCTCCCTCGGCAAAAAATTCATTTTTATCGCTCTCCTCCACCATTACAACACGGAGCCCAAAACGACTATAAAAAATGTTCCAGTCCTCAAAATAGCCGGTGTGTCTTGTCCATTGTCTATTACCCAGGCCTGCAAAAGGTTCTATTGAAAACCTTTTGTTTTCCAATGGAAAATCAAGAGTTATTGGAAAATTTAAACCTAAATCTGCTTCCAATTTAACCCCTAGAAACCCTGTTTCAGCTGATACAGGATCGCCACCCCAGGTCTGGCCATCGTAATCTACCACACCCCCAAAAAGTTCAATCCTTGGCTTTAAAACCAAAGGCTTGGGGATATAGTATTTACCTGTGTATCCCATGCCAAAAATGGGTCCTGATTCTTTTACAAGCTGCTTGTCGTTAAGGTCATATTCTCTCCAGTCAAGACTTTGAACCTGAAAATAAAAATCAGTTTCAGATGCTAAAGCCGTAAAAGGCAATGCAACTGCAAATAAAACCAATATTATTACTTTCAATGTTCTCCTCCTTATTCATATTTTTTATTTATTTTAAAGAACCAAAGATTCTTTTTTTGTCAAGAACACGAAACTTCTAAGGTCTCTTCTTGGATTAATCCATTAATCCATTAAAACAAAAATGGTTCACGTTTTTTGCGATCGCAAAATATGTAAACCATTTTTAAAAAGAAAATCAAGGAAAAGATGTGAATAAAAAAACGCCTAGGGGGGCGTTTTTGCTATTTTTCGAGAGAGCGGGTCGGTCGTATTTAAGCATTGTCCCAATCTTTATGTTTAAAAATTCTGTAAGCATATTTTTATATTATCATAAAGAAAAACAAAAAATCAATGATTTTTACTTCTCATATCGCTTCTTTATCTCTGCCTCCACTTGTTCCCGCGGGCGGCCGTATTTAAGAGAGGAAAGTTCAGTGATTTTTTCGGCAACAGATAAATCACCTTTCTGGAAAGGCAAAGTCTGGATACTGAAAGGCCGGGAAACCTGACCATCAATCAAAATCTTCAAATAGGCGTTGTAATTATCAATATTTATTAAATCATAGGCGTTAAAAACCGGCTCAAATTGCTTTTCCAAAAATTCAGCGTCCTCTGCGCCAACTCGAAAAGCCGCCATTGAGCCCACATTGCCGAAAACCGCCTTTTTGATTTCCTCAGCCAACTGGCCGATGAACTGGTGAGCTATAGTTAAATCAAGCTTATACTTTCTCGCCTCTGAAAGAATGGTGGCAATGGAATCAGTGGTCACGTTCTGGAATTCGTCAATATAAAGATAAAAATCTTTTCTCTGCTCCTCTGCTACATCCACGCGCGAAAGCGAGGCCATCAAAAGTTTGCCCACAATAATCAAACCCAAGAGATTGGCATTCAAGTCCCCCAGCCTGCCCTTGGAAAGATTAACTAGAAGAATCTTGCCCTCGTCCATCACCTGCCGGAAATTGAAAGATGATTTTTCTTGGCTGATGACCAACCGCATAATGTCATTGGCCAAGAAATTATCAAACTTGCTGGTGATATAGGGAACCATATTCTGCAGCGACGCCTCCCCCCCTGCCTTCTCAGCCACCTCCTTCCAGAAAGATTTCACAATAGGATTATTGCAGCGGGAAAGTTTATGTTCGCGAAACGGCTTGTCAGCCAAAACTCTAGCCACTTCAAAAAGAGTGTTGCCTGATTCTGGATCTTCCATCACCAATAAGGTGGAGTTCCTGAAATACTGCTCAAACATCGGCCCGCCAGCTGTCTTCATATCAAAAAGTTTGTTAAAGATGCCAAGCAGTTCGTTGACGATAAAAGTTTTTTGCTCCGGATATCTGACATCGTATTCCAGCATATTCAAACCCATGGGTCTGGCCGTGTCCGCGGGATTGAAATAAATCACATCGTCAGCCCGCGAGGCCGGAATGCGGGATAAAATTTCCTGCAAGTCAGAGCCATGGGGGTCAATAAAACAAACTCCCTTGCCTGCCTCAATATCCTGAACAATCATATTTTTCAAAAGCACGGATTTGCCGGTGCCGGTCTGGCCAATGATGTAAAAATGCCGCCTGCGGTCGCTTTCTGTCATATAAACTTTGGAATCCTCGCCGCGATAAACATTTTGTCCAAGTAAAAGACCTCTTAGCGCTAGATTCAAAGGCGGAGGCGCCTCTTTTGTCTTGACATATTTCAACTGAGGCGCGGCACCGGCAGCAACACCAAGAGGAAAATGAAAAACAGAGGCCAGCTCAGCGGTATTCAAAACAATGGTATTTTTAGCGTCCGGAATTCTAAAAGAGAAATTATAAAAAAGTTCTTTTAATTTTTTAGCCTTGGGCTTTATAAATTTAAAGCCATTTCCCTGGGCCTCTTCAAATTGAGAAAAGGCGCTTTCCAATTCTGTCAAAATAGATTCTGTTTTTTCTTTATTTTCTGAAGAGGCCAGGAGCCGGAGGTTGACTTGCGCCATCATGGCTGAGGCCTTTGCCTCCAGAAGTTTTACCAATTCTTCGTCAATCGGCTTTTGCTCCTCTTTTTTTGGTTCAGAATAGCCAAAGATTAAATTCCAGAATTCCCTCATCACTCCCTTGCCCACATGCTCGTAATCATACAATATCTTTGACAGAGATTTGCCCTTGCGCGCCTCAGCGCTAACTGTTTTTGATTTTTTGATAACGCTTTCATTTGCCGGACAAACCACAACCTGCAAAGCCGCGCCCTCGCCCTGAGCCTGAAGTTTGGAAAAAGTGTTGATGATTACCTGCAGGGGGTCGGATTCAAATTTATCATAGGTCTTAATCGGCAAAATCTCCTCTCTCTTTAGTTTTGCAAAGGAGCCAAGGGAAAAACCCTGGGGCCTGAAGATGTTATAGTCCTCTTTTTTGATTTTCAAACTGGCATGAGGAAAAAGGCCCTGGATCTGTTTTTCAAAAAGCAAACTCCGGCTCCTTTCTACTGCCGCGTAAAAAACAATCTCCTTGCCCATTGCCGGCAAACCAATCTCTAGAATAAAATAGGATCCGATACTGAACATTCCGCTGTAAAACTGCTCCATTGGCGCAATCAGTTCCTTGAAATTTTTCTCTCCCTCTTTCGGCTTTTCTTGAGGCAAGGTTATTTCATAAAGAACAAAATTGAGACTGCGGAGAATCCGATTTTTTCTCTGACGGCTGATGTAAAAAAACAGGCCAAAAATCCCGGCAATGACGAGAACGCTAATTATCAAAAAAATATAAAAATAATCAAACATTTTTTATGCCTTGGAAAAATTGCGCTAGGGCGTCGTGAAAATCATCCTCAAGATGAGGATCGTTAATTTCTTTGATAATGGAAACGGCATTGAGAATGCCTTTATCTTGGGCAAACTGCAAAAGTTCCGCCACTTGACGCTGGTGAGGCTCCTCAGCAGTTTTTAACCCGGAGATGCGCTCGGCCTGCGCCTTAATTTCCTCGGGCAAAAGCCTGTGAGGTTCTCCTAGAATCTCCTTGGGAATTTTCTCTGCATGCTCTTTTATCGCCTCTCTGATAATCTCTGGCCTTTCTTTGCCAACCGAGGCCGCCTCTAATTCAGTAATCCTTTTTTTCAAGGCCTCAATCTCCTGCTCCGCAGATTCAATTTTTTCCGCGCCATTCATTGAGTTTATTATAAACCCAGAGATAAAATTTACAATGCATATTTGTGCACCACTCGGTGGTGCACATCCTAATTTTGTAAGTCGCGTTTTCGAAATAATCTATAACCTGCCATATATCCGCGTATTTTTGTAGCATGTCGCACACATGGCTATAAGATTTTCTAGTGTATCTGGACCATGTGCGTTTCGGCGATGCGCATCCCAATGCTCTGGAATCAAGGGGTTGGGACATCTGTTGCCAGCGCGATGATGATTACATACACTCATATTACATTCACATTTTCCACCAGCGCGACTATATAGATCTTTTTTTGTTTCTACTGAAATATCCATACTAAAAAACTCAAACGGAAAGGGCGAGATTCGAACTCGCGGTGCCTTTCGGCACACAGTCTTTCCAGGACTGCCGTTTAAACCACTCACGCACCTTTCCAAAAATTTTTAAGCCGCTTTTTTAAATTCTCTTTCCTCAGACTCTTTAACCATCGTTTGAATCCGCTTAACAAGATCCTCTATTGCTTTTAGGCTTAAATCCTTGTAAAAAGGGCTAGCCTCAAGAACCTCTTTGATTTCTTCATCAGTCCATCCGAATTTTTCATCCTCAGATTTTCTTTCAATTTTCCCCTTTGGTGTTATTTCTCTAATTGGCTCTATGTTTTCCATATTATTATCTCTTTACCTTATGATACGACGCCACAAAGTTTTTTCCAAGTTTCTTTTTGACCTCATACATTGCCTCATCCGCCTCCTCAATCAAGCGGTATAGATTGATTGATTTCGTTTGTTTGTAGCACTGCAAGGCGCTGGCAACGCCAAAACTGGCAGTTGCTCTGGCAATACCTTTTCCTGTGGCAAACTTATGGCCGGCAATTTTTCTGCGCAGCCTCTCGGCTATGGCCGCGCCTGTGCGCTCGCCCACTCCCACCAGTCCCAAAACAAACTCATCGCCTCCCCATCGACATAAAACATCGACCTCTTTTGTGTTTATTTTTAAAACATCGGCTATTTCCTTTATCACAACATCGCCTGCCTTATGGCCGAATGTGTCGTTTATGAATTTAAAATTATCAAGGTCAATAAAAACGATTGTAAAATCTTTGATATAAAAAATGTCGCGGCGCTCCTTATGATGCTTCTCTCCCCATTCAATGGACTTTAAAAACCCTTCCGCTCTTTTTATGAACCCGTGACGATTATAAAGGCCGGTGAGAGAATCGGTTTCTATCATGCCGTGGAGTTGGCCGATTTCTTTTTTCAGCCGGCTAATTTCTTTTTTTAATTTTTCAATCATTAAATTAAATCTCCATACCCCGCAGCGCCTTAACCCTCTCTTCTACCAGCGGATGGGTCATAAACAACCTGCTTATTCTTTTGGCGCCAAAGGGGTTGGAAATATACAAATGCGCCGTTGCCTTGTTTGCCATTTTCATCGGCTGTTTGTATTGGGAAATCTTTTCCAAAGCCAGGGCCAGACCCTCTGGATATCTTGTCAAAAGGCTAGCAGAGGCGTCTGCCAAAAATTCTCTTTTGCGCGAAACAGCCAGTTGAATCAGAATAGCGGCAATGGGCGCCAGAATCGCCAAGGCAATGCCGACTATCATTAAAATCGCCTGTAGCCGGCCGTCACTCCTATCATCACGCCTTCCACCAAAAAAACTAAACCTTAAAAAGAAATCGGAAAGCAGAGCGATAAAGCCGACTAACACAACCACAATAGTGGAGATGAGAATATCGCGGTTGCCGATATGAGAAAGTTCGTGGGCTACAACTCCCTCAAGTTCCGCTTTATTAAGACGCTCAAGTAGACCAGTTGTCACAGCCACCACTGCATGCTCCTTGTTTCTGCCAGTGGCAAAGGCATTGGGCGCCGGATCATTGATGATGTAAATTTTCGGCATCGGCAAACCGGCGGTGATGCAAAGATTTTCCACAAGATGAAAAAGTTCGCGATGGTTGTCGTGGTCGGCAAGTTTGGCGCCGGACATCTTTAGAATAATTTTGTCAGAATACCAATAAGAGAAAAAATTCATCAGCAAACTGAAAATAACAGCGAAATACAAAATCCCCGGGCTTCTGTAAATTTGCGAAAAAACAAAGCCAACAGCAATGACACCGATGAAAAACAAGCACATTAAAAGCCATGTCTTCCTGATATTTTTATCCTGCTGAGAATAAAGTGTCATTTTAGAAATTAGAAATTAGAAATTTACTTTAACTGGTTCCTTAGCAGCCTCTTCCTCTAGTTCAAAAAATTCCATTTTAGAGAAATTGAAAATTTTGGCGATGAGATTAGAGGGGAAAGAGTCTGTTTTGATATTGAGGTCGCGGACATTGGTGTTGTAAAACCGGCGCGCCGCCTGAATCTTGTTTTCTGTGTCTGAAAGTTCGCGCTGAAGTTCCAAAAAATTTTCATTCGCCTTCAGTTGCGGATAATTTTCTGAAACAGCAAAAAGGGTCTTCAGGCTGGCGGTGAGTATATTTTCTATCTCCCCTCGTTTTTCAACCCCCTGCGCTGCCATTGCCTGAACCCTTAACTGAGTCACTCTTTCAAGAATGCCTTTTTCATGAGCCGCGTAACCCTTCACTGTTTCCATTAGATTGGGAATCAGGTCATATCGCCTCTTTAACTGGACATCAATATCCGCCCAAGCCTCTTTGGCCCGGGTGATGAGCCGGATAAAGCCGTTATAAATGGCAATAAACCACAAAACAACGACCCCTAAAATACTCAATAAAATCCAAAATGTTGTAGTCATAATTGTGGATAACATCATAGCAAAAATTTGAATTTCAGTAAAGCCTTTTGATATAATTTATATAGAATAGAAAAGAAGAAAGGAGGTGTGAAATGGACAACGAACATTCTATTAAGATATATTGTCCAAATATAGGAAAAGAGGGATATATCCGTCCTTCTGATATAAAACATAATACATGTCCTTTCTGTGGTTGTACAATTGATAAAAAGAAAAAGGAGATTTATATTTGCAATCTCCAAATTTCGCCGACGAGCGCCTAAACGGCGCTCTTTTTCTTTCAGTATCCCATTCCCTCCATTCCAGCATGCGCTTTTTCTTTTTTCTCTGGCAGTTCAACGATGGCCGCTCCGGCGGAAAGATAAGTGCCAGCCACAGAAACCGCGTTGATGAAAGCGGTCTTCACTACTTTTAAAGGGTCAATGATTCCCGCCTCTTTGAGATTCATAATTTTATTATCAAGACTGTTAAAACCCAGCCAATCGTCTTTATGTTTATTTTTCTTTTCCGCCAGTTCATTAACAACTGATAATGATGGCTTCCCGCTGTTTTCAATAATTGATATCAAAGGCGCCTGCAAAGCTTTTTTCATAATGAGGTAAGCTGCCCGAACAACAGGAGAATCATTTTTTTTATAATATTCTGTGGCAAGGTCAACATTAAATAAGGCAATGCCGCCGCCAGCCACAATCCCCTCTTCCATTGCCGCGCGCGTGGCAGAGACCGCGTCCTCCACCCTTTGCTTTAATTCTTTCTGGGCTGTTTCTGTGGGGGCGCCGATTTTAATCACAGCCACTCCGCCCGTCAATTTAGCCAACCGCTCCTGCAGTTTTTCCTTGTCAAATTCAGAATCAATAGCCTTAATCTGATTTTTTATCTGATTAATCCTTGCCGCAATTTCCTTTTTATCTCCTTTGCCTCCCACGATTGTGGCATTATCTTTTGTGGCAATTATTCTGCGGCAATGGCCTAAATCCGAGACATCGACATTTTCCAGTTTTTTACCCAAATCCTCGGAAACAAAGGTCGCTCCTGTAACAACGGCAATATCCTCAAGCATCTCCTTTTTCCTGTCGCCGTATCCAGGCGCCTTTATTGCCAGGGCGCTGAAAATCCCCCGGATCTTGTTAACTACCAATGTGGCAAGGGCCTCGCCTTCAACATCTTCAGCAATTATCGCCAATTCTTTTTTGCCTTCTTTTACAAGTTTTTCCAAAAGCGGAAGCAATTCATTGATGCTGGAAATTTTTTTGTCTGTCACCAGAATATATGGCTCTTCCAAAACAGCCTCCATTTTTTCCGCATTGGTAATCATATACGGCGAGATATATCCTCTGTCAAAACGCAAACCCTCAACAATTTCATAATTATTGCCAATGGTGTTGGAATCCTCAATTGTCACCACCCCCTCTTTGCCCACCTTATCCATAACCGCGGCAATTAAATCTCCTATCTCCGCGTCTTTAGAGGAAAGAATAGCCACCTCTTTGATTTTTTTATTATCATTTATCAATTCTCTCTGGCCCTCCAGCGCCTTAACAACTTCCTTGCTCGCCTTTTCCAATTCTTCGGAAAGCTGGATGACATTAAAACCCTTCTCCCGCACCAGGCGCTCGCCCTCCTCAATCATGGCGTGCGCCAAAACCACAGAGGTGGTGGTGCCGTCGCCCACATTGTCATTGGTTTTCTCCGCCGCCTGCTTGATAAAATTCGCTCCAAGATTTTCAAATTTTTCCTCCAACTCAATTTCCTTGGCAACGGTTACCCCGTCAAAGGTGACCTGGGGCGCGCCATAAGATTTTTCAATGACCACGGCCCGGCCGCGCGGACCAAGAGTCATTCGCACCGCCTCAGCCAGTTTGTCAATCCCTTTTTTAATCGCCATTCTGGCCTCTTCGTTAAATAAAATCTGCTTAGACATATTATTCTATAATTGCCAATATATTATCTTCGCTTATTATATAATATTTTTTAGCTTGCCCGTACGGGTCTCCGACCTTGATTTCATCAGGGCTGTATTTTGAAAAAACGACCCTCTGTCCTTTTTTCACAGACAAAGGAATAATTTTCCCGGCCTCGTTTCTTTTACCTGGACCAACTTCGATAATCCGGCCTTGATCGGGTTTTTCCTTATCCACTGTTTCCGGAATAATAATTCCGGATTTTGTCATACTGCCGCGCTCCGCTTCGGAAAGCGGCTCAATCAAAACATTGTTATGCAGAGGTTTTATTTTTGTCATATAAATATTATAATAAGAATTAGAAAAACTTTGTCAAGAAAGGAGGGTTTATGGGAGAAGAAATATGTTCTAATTGCGGAAAAGAAAAAAAGGGCATAGACCCTGAAACAGGAAAAGAAATTTGTCTTTATTGAGACGAATAAAACCCTGGCCGTGTGCCAGGGTTGTTTTTTGCCTTGCACAACACCAAACTTCGTGAAGAACCGACTTACGATGTCGGTTGAATACTAGCGGTTTTATAAAACCAATACCTCTTTAAGAATCTTGTCAATCTTTTTTTGAAAATTTGTGCTGATTTTTCCAATAACTTTTGTAATTCTTGATTTATCAACGGCTCTAATCTGGAAAATTAGCGCCACAGAATCTTGACTAAGATTATTTTGTTTATCAGAAAAAATAGTTAGAGTATAAGGAAATTTTAAGGCTTCCATATTGGAAGTCAAAGGTATAACGATAACAATACCTATCTTTGTATCTGAAATTAAAATTGCCGGCCTCTCGCCATATTGCTCATGGCCGACGCCAGTAGCCACATTAACGATACAAACATCGCCCTTTTTCATAAACTCTTTTCAAATTTAAGAAAATCTTTCTCACTGGCATTAGCCCACATTTCTAATTCCTTTTTTAAATCAATTTTATCTTTCAAGGCCTTGAGATAGTATAAAACGGCATTTGTTAAAAAATCCTCTTGAGAAACGCCAAAATTATGAGAAACATCTTTTAATTCTTTTTCTAATTTTTTAGGAATTGTAACAACTTCCATGTTTTTTATGGTAAACTAGCAAAAATCAGAAGTCAAGCGCGAATTTTCTATTTTTTCAAGAGTTCAATTAGTTTGTTTATCGCCTCTAATAAAGGCCCGAGGGCGCTTGCTGTTTGTGTTGATGCCGGCACCGCCCCTAAACCAGAAGTGGTTGTGGCCACAATGCTGAACGCCGCGTCGGAATAATCAGAGCCGAGAACGCGATTTCCAGTAGAATCTAATCCACTTCCCATTGTCACCCAAATAAGATATTTGCCAGCCGGAATGGTATTAGGCACAGTCCAGCTGTATGTACTTCCAGTATTTGCCGTTGCTGGCACTGAATTAACGATAAGACTAACCATCTTAGAGGGATCAGTTGAATTCCTGAGCTGGATTTGCGCCCAGGCATCAGATCCAAAACCAAAATTTGTCCAGTTGATATTGTAAGTTGACCCCTGGACATATGTTTCTCCGCCATTTGGTGAAGCGATAGTCACAGTCCCTGTTGCTGGCCCTGCCGCCGCAATACTGAACGCCGCGTCGCTGTCGTCGTAATAAAGAGGTTTAGCAGTTCCTACTACATAAAGAGAAAGTCGGATTTTTAAACCAGTTTCGATTCCACTTGAAACAATATCCGGGACTATCCATTGTTGAGTGCCATCATTCTCCGTTGAAATAAAAAGTGTTCTAATGTTGACATCGTTTTTACGAAGATCAATTGAAAACTGATAATTTGACCCGGAAGGCAAATTTTGAGATGTCCAACGAATCGTCTGTGTTGAACCGACACTCCAACTCTCCCCGCCGTTCGGCGAAAGCACGGTGATGGAGGGGGTGGTGGTGGTTGCTGCTTTTTGAGCAAGATGCTCCAGTTTTAATGCTTCACTACTAGAAAGATTAGGCCAACTAGGGCCATGACTTGTATGGGCATAATAACTTGATCCGTCCTCGGCTATCCAATAATACCATGGATTACCTGTTGTATTTGCTCCGGCAGAGGGAAGATAAATTTTTCGGCTAAGACCATTTTCGTCTTGCAACAGAACATCAGTGTCAGGCCGGTTTGGCCAACTAAATTCAACCCACACCGGACCCGAGATGCCCGGATTCAATCCTTCATACCACTTGCCTTGGTGATATGATCCCAAGTTATATTGAGCGCTCACTTGATAGACACCAAAACCTAAATTCGCAACATCATACGGAGTTACACTCTCTACTTTCAAAATGTCTCTAAATATCATGGGTTTTATTGAGGATTGTGTCGCCGCCGCAATACTGAACGCCGCGTCGCTGGAATCTAAAGCAATTTCTATTCCTGGATTATTAGTATTAGGCCATGAATATAATCTCGCATTGATTTTATAATTTCCAACTGATACATTAACTTTTTGACTATTCTTACATGCGGTTTTTCCATCCCAGCTATAATTACCATTAGCACTTAATAAGTATGAGCCGCAATTTAAGATCGGGTCATTTGTATTCGTATAATTAATAAAGCCAACTTCGCCGGCAGTTTCCGATATTAGTGCAAGATGAACATAGGTTGTATTGGACGGGAGATTGCTTGATTCCCACGAAATTGTATTATTTTGCCCTTGTACAAACACCTCCCCTCCGTTCGGCGAAAGCACGGTGATGGAGGGAGTGGTGGTTGCTATTATTGGTGTCGGTGTTGGAGTTGGGATTATGGTAATTTCTGACGGCGGTGGAGGAGGAACAGGAATCAGGCAGCCATAAAGCGAATTCAATTTGGCTCTTGTTGATGCGCCAACATAACCGGTTCCATATTGAAGGCCTACGGGAATTAAAATTTCGTCTTTGTATTTTTCTTGAAAACCAATGACTGCTGAGACAGTCTCTTCATTAAAATTTAAACTTTCATTTATTGGAAAACCATCCTTTATTAAAGCAGTTTTTAATGCGCCAACTTCACTCCCGGAATCTTCAACCTTTAAATTAACATAAAAATCATGGCACCATGCTGCGGTTGAAGGAGTAGTTGAAGGAGGTGGAGGAGGTGTTGGAGGAACAACTGGCGCGCCTGTGAGAGCGGATTGAACATTGCTAACTGTTGCTGCGTCTGCGCCAAAAGAGCGAAGTAGACCAAGAATGGCGTCAATCTGGATTTGAGTTAAGCCAGCGGCCTGGGCCTGATAACCAAAACCTCCAGCTGCGACCAAAATACCTAAAAATAAACTGATAATAAATAATTTTTTGATGTTTTTCATCCCGTTAGAAATTTTATTAACCTAATAATACTTCCCGTTATTACAACCTTATTTCTAACGGGATTCATATTGTTTAAATCCTATCATTTAAGCCCCCCCCGCAAGGGCGGGTGTGGATAAATCCCCTCTTTAATAAAGAATTTCTGATTTTAATTTTTGGGCTTCTTTAAGAAAGAAATCTTTCCATTCCTGATGGTTGATTTTCTTGAGCATACGAGGATAATCTCTCACTTCTGTAGCTTTGATAAGTTGAGTACCCAATTGAACAGAATCAATATGTCAGTCAAATTTGGCTTTTGCGTCAATTAAGAGTTTTTCAAAAGTGTATCCTTTTTCTTTAATAATAAAATAAACATCAATAAAATCGCGAGCTCTAGCTTTCATCGAAATAGTATGGACCTTATTAACAGCAATATCATAAATACTATCTATAATAATATTTTTATATTTCATTCCTTTTTCAATACGAGGAAATGGATAATAATTAAAATCTACTTTTAAAAAATTTGTCTTATTGAAAAACAGATAAAAGGCGGAAAGTGGCGTGCCACCAGTAAAATAAAATTTACGGATTAAATAATCTTCTTTAGAAAATAAATCTAAAATCTTCTTCTGCTCTAAGGTAAGAATTTCTTTTTGGGCCATAATAAAAATTCTAAAAATCGTTTAGTTTCAGGGTCTAAAAATAATTTTCCCCAATACTTTCTTACTAATTTTTCATTTAGTTTTTCGCCTCCCAATCCCCAATTTATCATCTGCTCCAATCTCCAGATTTTATAACCTTCGGGATCTTCTTTTTTAAATTTTTTTTCATCAACTGACCAGTTATACATAAGAATATGATAACAGAATTTCATTTAAACATCAATAATGCTAAAACCTTGTTTTTTAAAAAAATTAGTTTATACTCAGTAATAATGCCTATTTCTTCAATCATTTCTCTTATCCAGATAATTATTTGCGCTTTACTGGTGGCTGCCATTTTGCTCCAGCAAAGAGGCGGCGGGCTTGGCGCCAGCTTCGGGGGCGCCGGCGCCTCTTACCACACCAAGCGGGGCATAGAAAAAATTTTATTCATATCAACAATAATCCTTGCCATTCTCTTCATAATGTCAACAATCGCGGCCCTGCTTATTAAATAAACCCCGTTAGAAGTCCGACTTCTAACGGGGTAAATGATAATGAAAAAGATAAATAAAATTCTCTGCGAAATTGTTTTAATTCTAAGAAATTTTTCCTTAAAAGAAAAAATTGTTTTTTTTAGTTTGGCGATAATTTTTGCAGCCAGTTTCCTTTCCTTGCTCTGGAAAATCAATAATATTTTTTTAATTGAAATACCTGCCAGCGGCGGCGCACTGACAGAGGGCGCAATCGGCACCCCCAGATTCATAAATCCCGTTCTGGCAATGTCAGACGCGGACAGGGACATGACCAATCTCATCTACTCCGGCCTTTTGCGGCCTGACAACAAAGGCAATCTCATTCCCGACCTGGCGGAAAAATTTGAGATTTCTAGAGACAGCCTCTCTTACACATTTTTCCTGAAACAGAATTTGGTCTGGCACGACGGAAAACCAATTACCAGCGACGACATCATTTTTACCATCCAGCAGGCAAAAGACCCGAATATAAAAAGTCCGCGAAGGGCAAGTTGGGAGGGCGTGGAAGTGGAAAAACTAGGTGATCTTTCTGTCAGATTCTCTTTGGAAAAACCTTATGTTCCCTTTTTGGAAAACGCCACCATCGGCATTTTGCCAAAACATATCTGGAAGGAGGCGATGTCAGACCAAATGAGCTTCAGTGAATTCAATATCAAGCCTGTTGGTTCCGGACCGTATAAAATCAAAAAAATCAATAAAAATTCTTCGGGAATCATTACTTCTTATGAGATGGTTTCAAATAAAAATTTCGCCTTAGGCAAACCGCACATCAAAAATCTCATCCTCCGTTTCTACCCCTCGGAAAAAGACCTTCTCAACGCCTACTTGAAAGGAAGTATTGACAGCATCAGCGCCATTGCCCCGCAATCAGCGGAAAAAATCAAAAGAAACAGCAGTAATCTTAAAACTCTTTCCTTGCCGCGCGTCTTCGGAGTTTTTTTTAACCAAAATAATGCGCCTATCTTCAGTAAAAAAGAAATCCGTTCCGGTCTTAATCTGGCCACTGACAAAAAAAGAATAATAGACGAGGTGTTTCAAGGCTTTGGAACAAAAATTGATTATCCAATCCCGCCTGGGACATTCGGAGCATTGCCTCCGGAGGAAGAAATTTTTTCTCCGGAAAAGGCGAGGGCACTTCTTTTAAAAAACGGCTGGACCTTTGATGAAAAAGAAAAAATCTGGGAGAAAAAAAATAAAGGAGACATCTTGCGCCTTGAATTTTCTCTGGCCACCTCGGATACGCCCGATCTCAAACAGACAGCTGAACTTCTAAAATCAATGTGGGAGGCCGTGGGGATAAAGGTCAAGATAAAAATCTTTGAGATTGGCGACCTGAACCAAAACATCATCCGGCCGAGAAAATATGACGCCCTTCTCTTTGGAGAGGTAGTCGGCAGGGACTCGGACCCCTTTGCCTTCTGGCATTCTTCTCAGAGAAACGACCCTGGATTGAATATCGCCCTTTATACCAATATAAAAGTTGACAAGCTCCTTGAGCAGGCGCGGACAATCTCTGACGAGGATGAGCGGAGAGAAAAATACGAAGAATTCCAAAGAGAGGTGGTTAAGGATGCGCCGGCAATCTTTCTCTTCTCGCCAAAATTCATTTATCTCTTGCCGAACTATCTCAAGGGCACAGAGGAGATGGAAAGCATCACCGCGCCCTCTGAAAGATTTTCCCAGATTTACAAATGGCATATCAAAACAGACAAAATATGGAAAATTTTTGCCAAAGATTGACTTTAAAAAAGAAGGGATTATAATGGAAGAAATTTATGAAATTTGAACAACCACTAATGTCGTCGCCAGAAGAGATGGCAAAAACAGAAAAAGAAAGGAAAAAATTTGATGAAGCTTCTGAACAGGAACAGATTGAACGATTTTTAAATTTAAAAAGTTTGTTTGCCGATAAGGATAGACTTGAAAATAAAAAGGATATAAATAGAGCTAATTATTTTGATTTTTTCAATAATGTTTATAAATATACTGATAAATTTAAAATTGAGGGAATGAACGATAAACAAACTGCGGAGATGCTTGAAAAGGCTAGGGCGGGAAATAAAATTATTGATGATGCTCTTGATTTCTTTCTAGAGGTCAAAAAGAATCAAGGTGGGGAGAAGAATCTTATGGAGGAATCTGGTTCTGCATTAGAAATGACTCTCAGTGGTGCTAGATATGATTTTGCGGATGCTAAAAGTTACCAATTAGATGTTGATAAATTAATAAAACTATTTGATTGGTCTGCAAAAACTTTTATTAAAGGCGGCGAAGTAATTGGCAGAAAACCCGGAATTAGAGAAGAAGAGATTAAACCTTTATCCGAAGATCTAGAAGCTATTCTAAAACATGTAAATGCATTTAGATAAAAAGAGCATCCTTTCCTGTCAAGGTAGTGTTCAACATTGAATGTTGGGCACGGACAATTACACAAGATTGATTTTAAAAATGGAAGGGTTATAATGGAAATAATATGAGTAATCTTATTCTCAAAGAAAAAATTGCTAAATTATCAGATATTAAATCAAATCCTGCTAAAATACTCCGGGGATTTGTTCGTGTTGTTGCAGAAAAAAGAGGGTTCCCTACCAAAGGGTTCTTTTTTGACAAAAATGCTTTTGAGGATTTGCTGGAGAATTTAGAATACTTAACTCCTGAATTTTGGAATGAAATAAAAATTTCGAGGAAGTCGGGAAAAGTATCTTCGAAAACAATTGAAAAAAGATTTGGCTTGATATGATTTCATACAGTTTTACTAAGTACGCAGATCAAGAATTACAAAAATTGCCACTGGAAACTCAAAAAAGAATCATTAAGAAAATTAGGTTTTATATTGAGAGCGGTGATCCTTTCTATTTCGCAAAATCTATAACAGATAGCAAAGAAAAGGTATATCGTTTTCGTATTGGAGATTATCGCATCTTTTTTGACTATAAAAATAATCAGATTTTAATAACTAAAATCTCGCCAAGACCCAAAGCTTACTAATGGAAAATTTTTGCCAAAGAGGAAAATTAGAAATTAAGAACGACTATGAAGTTTGCCGGGGCGTAGACGCAAAAAACGGACTCCGTTATGATTTAACCCTACTTCGCCCCTCCAGCCAGACAGCAGGCCATTATCATTTTGGCATTGAGCCGGAACTTTACGAGGTGCAATCGGGACGAGCCCAATTCTTAATACAAAGCCGCGATGCGCAAAAAACGTATTTGATAGAAACGGAAGAAAAAGAAAGGGTCGTCATTCCGCCGGACTTTAGCATGAGAACAATAAATCCGTCTAAAGAAAAAGAATTGCTTATCTCTAATTGGGTCAGCGATAAAATTAAAAACGACTACAACGCCTTTAAAAATCTTCAAGAACCAATAAAATTGAGACCAAAAAAACTGCCGCAGGAATTGGAAAATCTTGAATTTTTAAACAATCCGGAAAAATACGCCAACATTTTAACAATAGAAAATTTGTACGAAAGGATACAGCCGAGGTGATGAAATTGGCAGACATGCAGCGTTCAGAACGCTGTGGGCGCAAGCCCATGCGGGTTCAAGTCCCGCCCTCGGCATTGACTTAAAAATTTAAATCGGATAATATATAGATAACAATTATAAGCTCTAATTATTAAATGATACAAAAACATCCTAGAGAAATGCCTGTCCGCATCATTCCCTTGGGCGGGGTGGAGGAAATCGGCAGAAATATG
>JACQXW010000009.1 GCA_016208535.1 Candidatus Terryibacteriota bacterium | reverse complement strand
CAGGAACTTATCAGATTCGTGAATTACTACAACGCGGTCAAACCCCACAAAGGAATTAACAATATGACACCAATGGAAAAACTTATCAGTTATTTTTATCCAAAGGAATTGTAAAGAACGCTACGATTTCTTACAAATAAATATATGAGAATTGAGCATTATCCGCCGGAAAAATTCAAAAAACAAATTTTAGAAATTATTGGTAAATATCTAGACCTGAATTCCTACCAAGTCTTTTTCTTTGGTTCAAGAGTAATTGGAAAAGGGAACGAGCGTTCAGATATTGATATTGGCATTAAGGGACCGGGACCCGTGTCTTCTAAAGCATGGGTGGAAATTCAGGAGGAGATTGAAAATTTGCCAATACTTTATAAAATTGAAATAGTGGACTTCAGCCAGACAACCCCCATTTTTAAAAAAGTGGCTCTTCAGCATATGGAACCAATTAAAATTTAATTATGACAAAATACGAAGCATTGTTTCAAGAATTTAACGAGGCGCTCAAGCGCTTTGAAGAAGTACTGCAAGAGGAAAAAACAGAGTTTATCCGCGACTCTGCCATTAAACGTTTTGAGCTTGTTTTTGATCTTTCATGGAAGACAATTAAGGCATGGCTGGAAGAAAAAGGCGTTTCCTGCGCTTCTCCATTGAATTGTTTTAAAGAAGCATATCATCAAGGAATTATTGATTTTGTATCTTTTTTATTAACGCCCAAATCACTTTGACTTATCTAATAGTCCAAGGGGAGCCCTTGGAAATTATTTATCCACACCCGATATAGTATTTTATCCAAAGTTTTATTATCATAAAAACATTATGCAAACCATCAAACAATTTTATCTGCCGATGAGGCAGACAATTTTAACAATTATCATCTGTCTGGCAGTGCTAGGAGGAGTGAGTTTGGTGTACAGCGCGCCACCGGCTTGCAATCCGCCTGATTGCAACACCCCGGCTCCAGTAAATATTGGCAATACTGGTCAGACAAAATCAGGAGCTTTCACTGTTGGAGGCGGTTTTGAGAGTTTGGGTCAAACTCTGTTTGCCACTCAAGGTGGCAATGTCGGCATTGGCACTAGCGAGCCTTCTTACAAGCTTTCCTTACTTGGCAACATGGGATTATTAAGGACTCCAGGCAATATCTCGCCTGGCCGGGGTCCGAGTATCACTCTTCAATCGCCATCTAATAATACTTCCACAATTCCAGAAGGCTGGAAGGCTTGCGGTTGCTCAGTTCAGGGCGCTTGCCCTGCCGACACTTGTGAAAATAATACTACTAGTTACTATACTTGTCCCTCTGGTTCAGGCGGTAAAGAATGTGTTGATGTTGCAGCAGGAGGCAGTTGCGCAGGCGGAGGAGGCACCCAGAGATATTATTCCAATATCACCTGCGAGACTGGCACAGATGTCTATAATTTGAGAACCAATGCCGGCACTCTTGAGTTTGAGAACAGCAGTGGTGTAACAAACCTGACTCTTGGCCAGGATGGAGCGATGAATGTAAATAATGGTAAATTAATTGTTGGCCAGGATGGAGCGATGAATGTAAATAATGGTAAATTAATTGTTGGCCAGGATGGAGTGATAAATAGCCAGAGTGGGAATATAATCTTTGGCGGCAATGTCGGCATTGGGACAACGAATCCGGGCGGACTATTTGAAATTAAAGGAGTGCATGGTGCCCAGATATACTACAGCGAGACACCTATAACAGTTAATGAGGATGTCTATGGCAGTCCGTATTGCACCACTGTGAACAGCACCTGCCCATTTGATACTGGAACTGCATACGATCTTTGCCCTGTAGCCTACGTTGGTCCGACCTCTTTGTTAGACCTCCGATGTCTAACAAATTTTCTGAATGTGGATAAGTTATTTCTTGGATTTATTTGTAATAAGTTATAATAAACTCAATGGATAAAGAGACAAAAAATGAATTTGAGAATCTGGCAAGAATGATTCAAATTGGCTTTGACGAAACTGCCAAGAAAGTTGATGTTGACAAGCGCTTTGAACAAGTTGACAAGCGCTTTGATAAGATTGAAGCAGAACTTACTGACATCAAAGGAGAAATTTATCAGATGCGAGCGGAGATAAAACAAATTTGGAACAAACTTGAAGAAATTGAGCAAAAACTGGAAAGAATTTCCCAGACATCAAAAGAAGACGTGGACGCCATAGCAAGCGATGTTCTTGATTTAAAACAGAGAATCGGATTTTTGGAAAATCAGATCAAAGAAATACAAAAAGCGTAAATGTTTCAACTGATGTCTAACATATTACTATCCTTAAAATGGTTCACATATCTGGCGACCCGCCTGCCAAAGCTATGCTTTGCATTGCGGGCAGGTCGCTAAAAACGTGAACCATTTTGAACCCTTTGCTATTTGACTTTCCCCGTAGGAAGCTTTGCTTCTTTTCGGGGCCTGTGGTAGGATATTAGTATATGAGGAAACCTTTTTATACATTTAGAATTATAATTGAACCAGATGAGCCGTCTGGTTATCACGGATTTATTCCCTTATTAATAGAAGAAAAATAACCATCCCCATTCATTCTGGGAAAGATATAACAAGAAAGACTCTTAAGGGTATAATTAATGATTTAGATTTAACAGTAGAAGAATTTATCAAACTTTTTAAAAAAGAAAAATAGATTCATAGAATGTTAGACTTCCGATGTCGAACATATTTTCGGTGTCGTGTTCTAAAAATGGTACACATATCTGGCGACCCGCCTTGCCGTCGGGCAGGTCGCTAAAAACGTGAACCATTTTGAATCCATTGCTATTTGACTTTCCCCGTAGGAGCTTTGCCCCAAACCTTGTTTAGGTCATCTTTTTGTTAAGTTCAAAATGTAAAATGCAAAGATTAAAATGACAATGAAAAATCTAAAAATTATTTCTTTTTAAATTTTTAATTTTCCTCACTCCAAGAAGAGTCCTCCCAGCTCTGTGGATAAGTGTTTTTAAAAATTTGGATATAGGGTATAATAAATTTAATGGAGACTTTAACGGAGACCGGGAAGAAACCAGCTAAAAAAAGATTTTTGATTATTGTAATAATTCTGGTTTTATTGCTGGCCGGGGTGGTTGTTTATTTTAAATTCAGAAAGCCGAAAGAACTGACTCAAGAGGAAATCATCCAGAAGCAGATTCAGGAATTAGACGCTCTCCGCCAGCAGGCAGGCGCCAAGCCCTTGACTCAAGAAGAAATAAAAAAACAGATTCAGGAATTGGACAAGCTCCGCCAACAGAGCCTTGGCAAATAAATTTATGCCAAACAAAAAAATTTTATTTTTCGCAATTTTAATAGGCGTATTTTTTGTTTCATCAGCAGTCCAAGCAGCCACAACAGCCGTGAATGGCTATGCCTGGTCTGACAACATCGGCTGGATACAAATGAATCCCAGCCCTGGCGGGGTTTTTATTGATGATGCAACTGGCGATTTTTCCGGCTATGCCTGGTCTGACAACATCGGCTGGATAGATTTTGCGCCAGCAAGCGGATTTCCAGAGGCGCCGAATTACGGAGCAAAGGTTAATTGGACAAGCGGCGAGGTGAGCGGCTGGGCCAAGGCAGTGGCAGGCGGAACAGCTGGCTGGGACGGCTGGATTAAAATGAGGGGAACAAATCCGGATTACGGAGTGAGTATTAATAAAACAACCGGCGATTTTTCCGGTTATGCTTGGGGCGCGGATGTTGTGGGCTGGATTGATTTTTCTCAAGTAACCACAGGCGCCACCACCACTCCTCCTTATAAAGAACCAACTCTCTCTGTTTCTCTTACAGCAGAGCCCTCTAGTGGAAACAAGCCTCTTACTTCAATCTTAACAGCCGTTGTTACTGGCACTGCCACTGGAACCATCACCTATAAATTTGACTGCAATAATGACGGAATTTATGAACCTGATGGCGTGTTTACTATTTCTGAAACCACAAAAGAATATTCCTGCACCTATAGCAACTCCGGCAGTTACACAGCCAAGGTTTATGTTGAAAGAGGGACTTTAAACGATGAGGCGACTGCAGCCATTGCTGTTGGCGATCCAGACGGCCCGCCTGTTGTTTCCATCACAGCCAATCCCAACCCGATTGATTACAACACCTCTTCAACTCTATCTTGGTCTGCTGTTAATGCCGATTCTTGCGTTGCTTCTGGCGCTTGGTCTGGCGCAAAGAACCCGGTGACTGGTTCAGAATCAACCGGCAATCTTATCAGCGACAAAACTTATACTTTAACCTGCACGGGGCCAAACGGATCAGCGAGCAAGAGCGTGGACGTGCAGGTAAATCCCGCCCCGATTCCCACTTGTACTCTTTCTGTAAATCCCTCTAGCGGCCAGAGCCCATTGGATGTCACTTTAACAGCAAGCGGCTCGGGTGGCAGCGGCGCTGGCTATGAATACAGATTTGATTATACAAATGACGGAACTTATGATACTTTATATTCCGCTTCCAACACCTCAAATCATACTTACACTACGGACAGTCCCACAGACATTGTTGCCACAGCAGAGGTCAAGGACAGTTATGGCACCACAGCTTCCTGTGGCACAGCCTCCATAAAAATTATTGGTGAACTTTTTGTTTCTCTTAATGCTGACCCCAGCTCCAATCCCTCGCCCCTGACCACTGATTTAACAGCCACTGTTTCCGGCACTGAGTCAAGTCCTACCATTAATTATACTCTCTGGTGGGATTGCGATAATTCCGGAACAAGCGTGAGCGAGGTAACACTTGCCTGCGGCGATCCCAATGATCCCAGTATTGGAGTAAAGTACGACGCTATTTTTGATACTTCAATAACAGAGCGCCACACTTATACCAATTCTTTGCCAACTGATAAAATTTATACTGCCAAGGT
Organism: Candidatus Terryibacteriota bacterium; assembly: GCA_016208535.1. Taxonomy (GTDB): domain Bacteria; phylum Patescibacteriota; class Minisyncoccia; order UBA9983; family UBA9983; genus JACQXW01. Next base: position 4,279 of record JACQXW010000009.1, on the reverse strand, counting down.
TATTGTGGAAAGAGGCGAAGCTCCTTCGGCGCAAAACAAAAAGACCATTACTGTTGAACCGCCTAGACCGTATTTTTGGCTGAATGATTTAACCCCTTTGCATGCGACAATAATTGAAAACCAGCCGACCGCAACCAACGAGACCACTGTCACTGTCACTCCTATCAATAATTTTGACAGCAATATTGTTCTCTCCTCAAATATTTCTTCGGTGATATTAGGAGCAACGGGTAATTTTTCCGATTCCACGCTGAGTTCCTTAGAATACTCCATAGGCTCTAAATTCAAAGTCAATTTGCCGGGTACAGCCACTCCCGGAACTTATACAATCACTATCACAGGCATGGCAGTCGACGGCAGTCATATCTCAACAGAGGAGGTGATATTGAACATAGAATCTGTTTCCACCTCGGAAATTTGGGAATTTTAATCCCGTTAGAAGTCCGAAACTTTTGTTTCGGCAGTCCCGACGTTTCGTCGGGACTTACTTCTAACGGGATGAATTGCAGAATTTTCAACTTTGTGCTAAATTGGAATGATGCAGGAAATGATTAAGCTAGGAATGCACCTTGGTTATTCGCGTTCCAGAAGAAATTCAAAAATGAAACCTTTTATTTTTACCGCCAAAAATAACGCGGAAATTTTTGATTTGGAAAAAACAAAAGGCAAAATGGACCTTGCCAAGGAGTTTGTGAAAAATCTGGCGCAGGAAAAGAAAATAATTCTCTTCGTCGCCACAAAATATGAAGCCAGGCCGCTGATTGAAAACGCGGCCAGAGAGTTGAATATGCCCTTTGTTAAAGAGAGATGGCTGGGCGGGACTCTGACGAATTTTAAGGAAATCAAAAGCCGGATAGACCATCTTAGCGATCTAGAGCAAAAGAGAGATTCCGGCGCTTTGGAAAAATACACCAAAAAAGAGCGCCTGCATATTGAGAGGGAGATCGCCAAACTGGAAAAGTATCTTCAGGGTTTAAAAGACTGCAAGAATCTTCCCTCCGCTCTTGTTGCCATTGATTCCAATGAGGAAAAGATAGCGGTTGCTGAGGCAAGGGATACAGGCGTTCCGGTTATTGCCTTAATGAATAATGATTGCAATCCAGAGGACGCGGATTATCCGGTGCCAGGCAATGACAGCGCCATATCCAGTATAAAATATTTTTTGGAAGAAATAATTAAGGCGTACAAAGAAGGTTATGTTGGAACAAATTAAAAATTTAAGAGAGAGAACAGGTGTTTCAGTAATGGCTTGCAAAAAGGCTCTGGAAGAGGCCGGAGGCGATATGGAAAAAGCCATTTCAATCCTGCGCCAGGAGGGAATAAAAATTGCTGAAAAAAAATCTGAGCGGTCGCTGAATGCCGGAATTATTGAATCTTATATTCACAGCAATAAAATGATAGGAGTTTTATTGGAGGCAAGGAGCGAAACTGATTTTGTGGCGCGGAACGAGGAATTTATTTCTTTCAGCCATGACATTGCCATGCACATTGCCGCCTCTGATCCCAAAGACACCGCCGAATTGCTTCAGCAGCCCTATATCAAGAATCCCGGGGTCACTGTTGGCGATTATCTCAGAGAGATGATCCAGAAGTTCGGGGAAAACATTGAAATCAGCCGGTTTGTCCGGTACAATGTCTTAGATTAACATGTTTATAACTTTGACGCTAATAATATTTTTTTCTAGCGCAGGAATGTCTTATTTGGTTTTACGCCGGCTCAAAGAAGCGAGAGCGATGTCTGAAGCCGAATTTTTGGCAAGATTGAGGCAAACCAGACCGGTTTTCTCTGATTTTAATCAGCATCTTGTCGCGCCAGCGATGAATCTGTGGAAGACCGCGGTTTTGCCGGCAATTTACAAGGAAGTTGAAAAACTGATTTCCCGTTTTAGAATAAATCTTTTAAAAATTGAGGGCTGGCTTTTGAGATTGACGAATTATATCCGTGGCAAAAGAAAAATCCAAAGTAACGGCCAATCTTCGCCATACTGGAAGGACATCAATGATTTTAAAAATGGCTTAAACGAAAAAGACACGCCACCCTAGCTCAGTGGTAGAGCAATTGTTTTGTAAACAATAGGTCGTCGGTTCGAATCCGACGGGTGGCTCATGAAGCGCATCTATATGGATCATGCTGCCACCACTTATCTGGATTCTCGCGTCAAAAAGGCGATGGAAGATTTTTGGTTCAAGAAATTCGGCAACCCCAGTTCTTTGTATAAAGAGGGAAGGGAGGCAAAAAAGGCAATTAATTCGGCGCGGCAGGAAATTGCGGAGATAATCAATGCAAAGCCGGAAGAAATAATTTTTACTTCTGGCGGGACAGAGAGCAATAATTTGGCGATTTTCGGGGTGTCCAAGGGTAGTCCTTGGAATCCAAGAACTACCCTTGGACACATCATCACCACGAAATTTGAGCACCATTCGGTTTTAAATCCGATAAAATTTTTGGAAAAACAAGGGTATAAGATCACCTGGCTTGAGGTTGGCAAAGAGGGGATTGTTAATCCGAATGATGTAAAAAAAGCATTGCGGCCAGAAACTGTTTTGGTTTCTATAATGTATGCGAACAATGAGATTGGCACTATTCAGCCGATCGCGGAAATCGGAAAAATTTTAAAAAAACATCCGGTAATTTTTCATACTGATGCTTGTCAATCTGCCGGCTACCTTGATTTAAATGTTGATAAATTAGGTGTTGATTTGATGACAGTCAATGGTTCTAAAATGTATGGTCCGAAAGGAATCGGGTTTTTATATGTCCGCAAAGGCGTTAAGTTAGCGCCACTAATGCATGGCGGAGAGCAGGAGAGAAAGATGAGGCCGGGAACGGAAAATGTTCCCGCCATTGTGGGATTGGCCAGTGCTTTTAAAATGGCGCAAAAAGAAAAAAATAAAGAGAAGAGGCGATTGACCGGCCTGAGGGATTATTTTATAAAACGCCTGACAACAGAGATTCCGAAAGTTTTTTTGAACGGCCATCCAAGCCGGCGTTTGCCGAACAATATCAATGTTTCCATTTTGGGCGTGGAGGGCGAGGCTGTGGTTTTATATCTTGATGAAGCAGGAGTGAGTTGTTCCACTGGTTCTGCCTGCAGTTCGGAGAGTTTAGAGCCATCGCATGTGATAATGGCCTTGGGTCGGCCGTACGAATACGGCCACGGCTCCTTGCGCTTTAGTCTCGGCAGACGCAACACAAAGAAAGACATTGATTATGTGATGAAAGTTTTAACCACGATCGTCAAAAAATTAAGAAGCATTTCAGCGATTAAAATATAATACAAATTAACGAATGATATTCGAATGCAACAAATAACGAATAAAACAAATAAAATTTTATATCCAGATTTGTCCTATCAAATCTGTGGATTATGTTTTAATGTCCATAATGAGTTAGGTAGCTTTAGGAGTGAAAAATCTTATGCAGACGCACTGGAAAAGATATTACAGCAAAACAGCATAAAATATATTAGAGAAAATTCATTGAAGCCGTCTTTTGAAAACGAGGGAGGAAGAAGAAATATCCCCGACTTCATAATAGAAGATAAAATTATTTTAGATGTTAAAGCAAAAAGAATTATAACAAAAGAAGATTATTATCAAATGAAGAGATATTTAATTTCCAGTAATAAAAGATTAGGTTTAATAGTAAATTTTCGTCAAAAATATTTAAATCCGAAACGCATCTTAAATTAAAATTTGTATTATTCGTATAAAATTTGTAGATTAGTATTATGCCTGATGTAAATCAGTGGTATTATTCGGACAAAGTCAAGGAGCATTTTTTTAAGCCCCGCAATTTTGTCACTGAGGATCCAAAAAAAGGAGAGTTTAATGCTGCAGGTGAAGCAGGAAGTTTGGCTTGCGGAGACATTATGAAAGTTTGGTTAAAAATAGATAAAAAAACTGAAAGAGTTAAAGAATTCAAATGGCGCACCTGGGGTTGCGCCACTGCCATTGCCAGCACCTCCATGTTTTCGGAAATGGTCACAGAAAAAGGTGGAATGAAAATCAGTGATGCCTTAAAAATCACGCCCAAAGATATTGTTCTCCGCCTCGGCGGCGTGCCTCTGCGCAAATTCCATTGCTCGGTTCTAATAGATCAAGCTTTTCGCAACGCCGCAGAAAATTACCGAAAATCTGTTTTAGGCACACACTTTTGGCGGATTGATTAGCTGATAATCTCTCAAAAATTCATTGGGTGTTTTTCCGTTCAACCCGCAGTGTTCAAGGTTGTTGTAGTAATTATTCCATGTTCGTAGCTTCTTTTGCAAGTCGGAAA
>JACQXW010000008.1 GCA_016208535.1 Candidatus Terryibacteriota bacterium | reverse complement strand
CATCTACAAAGTCTGTCCCAAACCGGGCGAGATAAAAAAACCACCTAATCTTCCTGATATTCCGATGGAAGAAAAAACAAAGGTAGCGGACAAGGTGTGGCTCCTTGTGGCTAGCGGTAAAATCCGCGAAATGCCGGGAGGGTGCTCTTCCATAGAAGAGTGCGAAGCGTATTGTTTCGCAAATCCGGCACAGATGAGGGAATGCCTCACTTTTGCGGAAAAGCATAACCTTCTTTCTGCGGAAGATTTAGAAGAGGCCAAAAAAATAGTCCTGGCATCTTTAGCAAAAGAAAAAAGAGGTAGTTTTAGGCCGCCAAACTGTCCAGATCCCGCAAAATATTAACTTACCAAAAGGAGGTATAAAATGAAAAGAATAGTTTATTTCGTTTTCTTGTTAACTCTCTGGATTTTCTGCTCTGCTCCCAGCTGTGGAGGAGGAAAAGGAGTCAGAGGCGACAATCCGCCGGCTGGCGACACCACTGCACCGACAGTTTTGTCCACTTATCCTGCGAATAACGCCATAGGCGTGGCAACAAACACCATCATCACAGTCAACTTTTCTGAGGATATGGACCCAGCAACAATCACTGCCAGCACTTCTACGCCTGACACCGACCCGCCCACAGTGATTTCCACAAATCCCATTAGCAATGCAACTGATGTGGCAACTGATATAGTCATCACTGCCACGTTTTCTGAAAAAATGGATGTAAATACTCCGTATCTGATAGTACAAAAGGATGTGGAGCCGCCTTTAGGAGGAACACTAAGTTATAGTGATTTAACAAACACCGTCACCTTTGTTCCATCACAAGCGCTGATTGGCAATACCACTTACACTGCCACTGTCCTTTCGCAATCAAAAGACCTGGCTGGAAACAACATGGCGAGTGATTACATATGGTCCTTTACCACAAAAGCACCGGTTCCTAAGCTTTATGTGGGGAATGAACGTAGTTCTGGCCCTTACACTACTGTGTCCAGAATAGACCCATCTGATAATTCATCTATTAATATTGATATAGATGAGAATATCGGAGGATATGGCTCGCCGGTTAATGTGGCAGTAAACGCAAATAAAGACAAGGCCTATGTAGTGATGTTTGATAGCATGGTCCATGCTGTCCATGTGATAAAAACCGGAACTGATACAAAGGGTAGCCCTATAGATATAAGCGAAGCTGGAGCATTTCCTCAAGGGGGCGTTGTGGATCCAAACACTGATTATCTTTATGTAAGCACAAAACTGAATGACATAAGGGTAATCAACGGAACCACTGGCGCGCCAATTGCGACAATTTCCAATGTAACAGCCTGCGGCTATATGCTCTTAAACTCCGGTGTTAATGAGCTCTACTGCTTGGCTGGAAACAACGCTGACACGGTTGGAATTATCAACACTATAGACAATACAGTAAAGGCAACTATTACTGTAGGATCAGGGCCAAACGGAGCTGTTGTTGACTATGCTACCAATCTCCTTTACATTAGCAATGGCTATTCGCACACAATCTCAGTGATTGATCTTACAACCTACGCGGTTGCAGATACGATTGCTCTTACTTCCGGAGACTATCCATGGGGCCTGGCAATTGATGGCGGCACGATGTACATTGTCGCCTGGGGACAAGACAAACTCATGAGGATGAATCTTGTCACCAAAACCATCACTGGTTCAGCGCTAACAGGAGGAGACGGTCCCCTTTACCTTGTGCTCTACAACGGAAAGGCCTATATAACCAACTGGGGTGCTTGGTACAGCGGGGAGGTTGTCTGCGATAATAAAGTCAGCGTAATAAATCTAAGCACGCTGACACTGGAAACAACCATTCCAGTGGGAGACTGCCCACTAGGTCTGGACATCTATATCCCTTAAAGTCGAGGATCGTCCTCGACTAAAAAGCCCAAGCGTTAGTTCATAGTTTATGAATTTCTCGCTTGGGTTTATTTTTTTCTGTCCGTTTGACAAAGGATAATCCTTTGATAAAATAAAATTATGCTAAGGAAAACTATTTTTTCTCCTGAAAATTATTATCATATTTTTAATCGCGGAATAGAAAAGCGCGATATTTTTCTTAATGAAAATGACTATTTTAGATTTTTAATTCTGCTTTATCTTTGTAATAATTCTGACGCAGTCGACATTAGAAATTTATTCAACAAAGGATTATCCTTTGTTGAAATTTTAAATATAGAAAGAAAAAATTTATTAGTAGACATTGGAGCATATTGTTTAATGCGCAATCATATTCACCTTCTTTTAAAAGAGAGGAAAGAAAACGGTATATCTGTTTTTACAAAGAAAATATTCACTGGATATTCTATGTATTTTAACAAGAAGAATCAGCGCAGTGGCCGTCTTTTTGAAAACACGTTCAAAGCAGAATTAATTGATTCAGATAATTATTTAAAATATCTTTTTGCATATATCCATTTAAACCCTGTTAAATTTACAGAACCAGAATGGAAAATTTACGGAATTAAAAATCTTAAAAAAGCAAAATCTTTTTTAGAAAATTATCCATGGTCTAGTTATCATGCTTACAATAAAAATCAAAATGATCCAATTTTAAATAAAGAAGAATTTCCTAAATATTTTAAAAACTTAAAAGAATTTAATGATTTTATTAATGACTGGTTAAATTTTCAACCCCAACAATCTAACAAAGGATAATCCTTTGTATTTTGGTCTTGCTTTTTGGGGCGGAATTTTATAAAATAGTAAATTATGAAGAAAAACATACATCCGACATATTACACTAATGCCGTTATTCACTGCGCCTGCGGGAAAGAGATTATTGTTGGCTCAACTAAGGAAAAAATGGAGGTGGAAATTTGCAGCGCCTGCCATCCTTTTTTCACCGGCAAGAAAAAACTGATTGACACAGCCGGCAGGGTGGAAAAATTCAAAGCAAGGCGCGCCAAAGCGCGAAAATCCGAAGCACGAAGCACGAAATCCGAAACAAATTCAAATAAATAAAATTTAAAAGTTTTAAACATTAGAATTTAGAATTTAACTATTGTTTCGAATTTCGGATTTAGAATTTCGGATTTAAAAATATGGATAATTTTCAAAGTATCATACTTGAGATTAGGGCTGGTGCCGGAGGCAAGGAGGCCTCTCTTTTTAGCGCTGATTTGGCGGAGATGTACACCAAATACGCCGCTAAACAGGGCTGGAAAGTTGTAAAAATAGACGAGTCTTTGAGCGACCTCGGCGGCTATAAAGAGATTGTTTTTGAAATCAGCGGCCCCGCCTCATCGGCGGGCAAGCCAGATGTTTACAAAAAATTAAAAAACGAAAGCGGTGTGCATAGGGTCCAACGGGTGCCAACAACGGAAAAATCCGGAAGAATCCACACCTCAACCGCTTCAGTGGCTGTGTTAGCGGTCAATCCCGCTGAAAGTAGGACAGAAATCAAGCCCCACGATCTGGAAATAACCTTTACCCGGGCCGGAGGGCCGGGCGGCCAAAATGTAAATAAGGTGGAAACAGCAGTCAGGATTCTTCATAAACCCACTGGCTTGATTGTCGCCTGCCAAAGCGAGCGCTCCCAGCAGAGAAACCGCGACAAGGCAATGAATATCCTGCAGGCAAAACTGACGGAATTTAAACGCGAACAAGAGGCGGGGAAAACAGCTCTTGAGCGAAAACAGCAAATAGGAACCCAAGAGCGAGCGGAAAAAATCAGAACCTATAATTTTCTGCAGGACAGAATAACTGACCACCGGATCAAGAAATCATGGCACAATATAGAGAGAATTATGGAAGGCAATTTAGAACCGATTATCGAAAAATTACTAATTACTAATTACTAATTACTTATTGATAATATCTATCATCCCCTGGTATTTTGCCGCCAGTTCCATCACGTCGTCTCCGTAAAAGGCGTAGGAGGATTTACTCCAATTTGACCCGGCCAGATATTTCAGGGCCGCCTTTCTCTCTGCCGCATATCCTCCGCCATTGGCCGCGCCGTTGTCTTTTAATAACAAAGCGGCGGCCACAAAGGCGTCTTCAGGGTCCCAAGGATTGGGCGGGTTATTGCCCGTGATGGCGGAAATTCTGCTTTTGTATAATTGCCAGGTGGTGGGCATAAACTGGGCCGGACCCATTGCTCCGCCGCAATAGCCGTACCATGCCTTTTTGGAAACCGGCATTAGATCGGGATCAAGCCCTAATTCCGCGCATATTTCCGTAAGGGCCAGACGCTGTTTCTCGCACCTGCTGTGGCTGAGATCTGTTTTCCAATTGCCTGTGCCCACATTGGCTCCTAAATTTGATTCCTCGGCAATCACGCCAAGAAGAAAGGCGGGGCGCACGCCGGTCTGACGCCAGGCAAGAACCGCGTATTTAACCGCCTTTTCAAAGGGAATGGCCGGCGAGCCGGTCAGTAAAAACAACTGGCTCCTGATGGCGGCCGCGTCTTTCTGTTTATCATTAAGAAATTTTTGATACCTTGCCTCTTCGCCCTTGGCAATTTTTAAAATCTTTTTCTTTTCCGTCTCATCCTCTGTCAGTCTTTTTTTTTCAAGCTCCTGCATTGATTTCAGCTGCATCTGTTCCGCCTTTCTGTCTTCAAGTTCGTCTTTTTCTTTTTCTGTGTTTTGTTTTGTGTCCCGAACTTCATTAAGATAATCGTGAATGGCAGCCTGGATTGTTTCAAAAGAATCAGGCTCAATAAAGAAATCGGACATTTTCTGATAACCAAGGATGATCTCCATAAGAGAATTTGCATCCAACTCCTGGGTCTTGCGGAGAAGTTCGGCCAGAGAACTTTTTTCTTTTTCGATTTTTTCAGTTAAAGAACTGATGATAACCGATTTTTCGCCAATGCCTTTAGATAATTTATCTATTTGAAGATTGCGCATTTTGATTTCCAGTTTGGCTTTTTCGATTTTGGCGTCAAGAATGGCAATATCCCGCTCCAAGGTGGTGGCCTGTTTTTGTTTTTCCTGAATGATGCCTCTATAGCCTTCGATCTGGGCCTCCAGTTTCTGCAACTCCTGCTCCAATTCGGCGCGGCGCTCAGCCACGGCAGAGGGATTAATTTCTTCAGCGGCAGCGCCGCTTAAGTTCAAAATGCAAAATGTAAAAATCAAAATGACAATGCAAAATACAAAATAAAGTTTTAGATTTTGAATTTTGGTCATTGGGATTTGTTTAGAAATTAGGATTTAGAAATTTCTTCTCCTGCCTCGCCTTCAACCGGTTTTTTTCCTTTCTTCTCCACCTCCACCTCCTCAATGCTAATCGGCTTTTCTTCAATTTCTTCTTTTGGTGTCTCCGCAAGCGCCACTATCTCATCCTTTTTGGAAAGGATTTTAACGCCAGGCGGCAAAACGATGTCTTTGATTAAAATTTTATCATCCAGTGTTGCCAGTCTTGCAAGATCAATTTTTAATTCATGCGGAAGATTTTTCGGCAGAGCCTCCACCTCCACTTCATGAATAACCTTAACCAGAATGCTCCCCAATTCTTTTACAGCCGGAGCAATCCCCTCAAAAACCAAGGGGACTTTTGCGGTGATTGGCTTGTCCATTTCCATGGCGTAAAAATCAGCATGAACTGGTTCTCTTTTAAGAGAATCTACAGCCACATCATAAATCAAAACATCGGCAATTTTTTTACCTTCGCTTTCCAATTTAATAATTGTTGATTCTCCCGCCTTTTTCCAAATTTTATTAAATTCTTTCAAATCAACAAAAAGCGGCGTTGGCTCCATTTTTTTGCCATATAAAATAGCCGAGAGTTTTCCCTCCCTTCTTGCCATTTTTAATTTCTTGCCAAAAACATCCCGTTTTTCGGCTTGCAATTGCAGAGTCATAATATTACTTTATATTATTTAATTAATTTTTACAATATTTGGAGGAGTTTTTCCTTCCAGAGCGGCAATAATGTTTTCCGCCGCCATTTCCGACATTTTAGAGCGAGTTTCCTCCGTGGCAGAGGCGATGTGCGGGGTGAGAATGACGTTATCTAATTCCGTCAGTCCGGGAGCGAGCGCCGGTTCGTTTTCAAAAACATCCAAAGCCGCTCCTTTGATGGTTTTATTTTTCAGCGCCTCAACGAGCGTCGCCTCATCTACGATCGGCCCGCGGGAAGTGTTTATCAAATAGGCACTCGGTTTCATCATCTTTAATCTCTCGGTATTTATGAGGTGCCTCGTTTCCGGCAGTAACGGAACATGAATAGAGACAAAATCTGAACCCCTAAGCACTTCCTCCACACTCTTAAATTCCGCCCCATATTCCTTTTCAAAATTCTCGTCGCGCTTAACGTCATAATACAAGACCTTCATATCAAATCCTTTAACCGCGTGATATGCCACACGCGAACCGATTCTCCCAAGCCCAATAATTCCCAAAGTTTTGTGCGATACGTCATTGCCTAGAAGCATCATCGGCCCCCAGCCCTGGAATTTACCCGCCTTGGTAAAGCGGTCTGCCTCGCTAATCCTATGAGCTATTGCCAGCATCAAGGCAAAAGTGTGCTCTGCAACGGTTTCTGTAAGCACACCCGGAGTATTGGTAATCATCACGCCTTTTTCCTTGGCGTCGTTTAAATTTATATTGTCAAAACCGACGGCGTAATTGGCAAAAATTTTCGCCGTGGGAACTACCTCAAAAACTTCCTTGTCAATTTTATCCGTCAATAAACACAAAACCGCATCGTACGGCTTCTGCTTCAGCGCCGCCAAAAACTCCTCTCTCGTGAGCACGCCGTCCTTCTGGCTCACATCAACCTCGTGTCCTTTCGCCACCAACTTATCAATACCTTTTTGCGGAATCTTCCGCGTTACATAAATTTTCATCCCGTTAGAAGCAGATCGCGATCAACCGTGACCTGCAAAATTATCTTAATTAATAATCAACATACAATCGACACCCTTATTTTTCCGTTGAGCGATCGCGGCTTCTAACGGGATTCATATTATACCCTATTAACACTATTAAATAATTTTAATTTTTCTTCGACTTTTTGTTTTACCGCTTCAATGGCTTGCGGGGTTATTTTATACGGCACGGTTTCGTCCGGATTTTCCGCCAATGATTTCCGCAGGGCCTCGATGTATGCCACCCGAATTTCCGTATTGATGTGAATATTATTTATGCCCGCCGCAATCGCCTCTTTTATCTGCTTGTCGGGAATGCCCGACCCGCCGTGCAAAACAAGTGAAACGTTTTCCGGTAAAATCTTCCTTATTGCTCTAATTCTTTCAATATCAAGTTTTGGCTCATTGGCGGCAATGCCATGGATATTGCCGTAAGCGCCGGCAAATCTGGTAATGCCGGTTTTTTGCACGAATTCCGCCGCTTCTTCCGATTTGGTCAGATCCTCTGACTTTATTTCAATAATTTCTCTTTGGATTTTTGACTCCCCGCGCAGATAACCAAGCTCTCCCTCAATTGAAATTTCAGAATTTTTCGCTCTCACATAATCAACAACTTCTTTCGTTCCTTTTATATTTTCCGCGAGCGACAACTTAGATAAATCAATATGCACGGAATCAAAACCTGCGTCAAACGCCTGCTTGGCCAACTCAACTGATTTTGAATGGTCGGGATTTAAAAAAACCGGCAATCCATATTCTTCCTGAAACGCTTTCACTAACGCCACCGCCTGTTTCAAACCAACCGCCTTTCTCTCTCCTTCAGACAAACCAATCATAATCGGCGCTTTCAATTCCTTCGCCGCCTCCATAATGGCGCGCAACTGCTCTAAATTGGAAACATTAAAATGCCCCACCGCCCAATGCTCTTTTGACGCCTTCTCTAAAATTTCGTTTAAATTATTCATTGAGTTTAATTATATCAGAAAAAATAAAACAATCTAATTAAATTAATTAAATTAATATCAATAATAAAGATGCATTATTTCTGCGATCGCTTAATTATCTCATCTTTTAAAATCTTTAAAATAACTTAAATTTTAACTTTAATTGTTCTTCATTAGTGACTGATTCGGCGCGGATAAATCGCACATACGGACGAATTTGAAAAACTTCAATAATAAAATCTATTTCATCTTTACATTCAAATGGATGGATTAAAACCGATTTTTGCAATTCTTGAAAACCAATATCTTTCAATTTACCTCTTAGCGCCTCTCTTGCCTTCTTTTTCTTTTCCGGTATGTCAAAAATGACTATCCGCCATTTTTTATCCCATTTTTCCGGTTTTTTTATTTCTATTTCTTCAAATTTGAATTGAAGCGCTTTTTTATTCCCCTCTTTCGTTAAAACAATTTTAACATTGCCATCATTGTCTTCTTTATAATCAATAAGCCGCTCATTATAAAATTCCCGCACAGCGCTGTATAATCTACTTTTGTTAATCTCTTTCCACGCAATAGGAATACCTTTAAGAATCTTGAAATAATTCTTTGGCGATCTGGAAAATCCCAACGCCACGCCCGCGAAAAGCAGTAAAAGAATTTTTTGTTTTACATCTCTTCTTATAATTTTCTTCATATTAAAAAGATTAGTTATTTATGCGATCGCTTAATTAATTAATCTTTTTTTGAATATCACCTTTTGCTAGGGGTTTCTAGTCACGTTTTAGAAAAATAAATCCCTTGTCAAAATTTTCTATTATCAATTCCTCCATTTTTTTCTCGCCAAAGAAAGCAGTGAAAATTTTATTCCACAACGCCTCCTGGTGATGATAAAGATATTTCACCATTTCCTTTTCCTGAAACAAGGACATCACGGTATCTAGAAAGTTAAAACTCACCAAGACCCCCACTCCTGCCTCATCCTTAAAAAAGTCTCCCACTGGACCAAGTCCTTTCCAGAATTCAAAATCCAAGTCAAAATCCTGCGACAGTCTGGCAATGTCGTTTTCCGCCCTTTGCCAGTGAATGGCCTCAGGATTGACATGGGGATAAAACAGCCGCCAGTCATACTCGTCATCTTTGGCAAGATAACGCTGAATAATCAACCATTTTCTTCCAATCTCTTTTTCTTCCGGCCGAATGTCAATGGCATCCCCCCGCAAAGCAGAAACGAAATTGGCGGCAAAATTGGGAGTAACACTGTACCGTCTAAAAAGATCGGAATAAAATTTCACCTCATGAAGATAATGAAGGGCTAAAGAAAAATTCCGGAGATTGGAACCGGGAATGCCGATATCAACCGGGATGACAAAAACAAAACCTAATTCCTTAAGATGGCTGAGGTTGTGATATTTTTTTCTTAAAAACTTTTCAGCCGCACTCACCCATCTTTCACTGAGCACCTTGACAGTAATCTCTCTTTCCTCAAAATCGTCTGGAATCAAATTTTCATACGGCCTAAAAAAGACGTTATTCAGCCATTCTCCGCTTTCCATAAAGCGGAGGCCGGCAAAAATCTCAAAGATATCCTCGCTTTTCAAAAGTTCCTGAACATTTTTATAACCAAGGAACTGCAAAATTTTCTGGGGAGGATTTTTTACGAGCAGTTCTTGCGCTTTTTCAATTTTTAAAAACCGCCCCTTCCCAACTCCAGAGGCCTTCTTTGCCACATCAATCATATTTTGAAAATCACTGGAACCATCGCCAGCCTCTTTACGGATTAATTTGGCGATTCGAATATCGTCCTCGCGAATTCTCTCAATGAGAGCGGAATAAATGTCCCGCGCTCCTCTGGAATAAATCTTTAAATTTTTAAGGGAAGATTCCATTCTTGCCTCATTCTCTTCAATAATCCTGTTCAGAACATTGTTATGCCCGACAATCTCGGACATCTTTTCCTCTATAATCCGGATAACATCCTTGTCGGTTCTCAAAATTTTGGAAATTTTTTCAAAAGCCTGCATATTTACTAACTACTAACTACTACTCTTGGATAATTTCCCCAGTCGCCTTTTTTTAATAAACCTTTTTTTGCTCCAAAATATTGGACCACTGAGGTGGCATTGGCTGTGCCCAATTGGATGGCATAACTAATATCGCCATTGCTCTGAATATAACCGGAAACAAAACCGCTGCCAAAGGCGTCACCGGCTCCGGTTCTGTCAATAACCGGCGAATCCGGAATGCCGGCGCTGTAACAGTTTTTGCCGTCAGAAACAACCACGCCCCTCGGCCCCTTAGACATCACCACAATTCCCTTAACCGCCCTGTCCAATTCAACAAAAATTTCCTCCTCTTTTACGGTTTCGTATTTTATTCCGGCAACAAAAGCGGCCTCATCTTCATTAACAATGAAAATATCAATCTCGTTTAAATAATGCTGAAGTTCCTTGCCAAAACCAATCTCTGTTTTTCCGGGATTGTAGGCGATTTTTAAATTATTTTCTTTTGCCCATTTTATCGCCTGAGTCAAAAGCTCTTTATTACCTGCCAAGGAATCAAGAAAAAGCCAGCCAGTTTTATTCATCTTTAATTTTCCCCAATCAATTTCCTTTTCGCTCAAATAATCATTTGCCCCCCGAAATTCAAGAATTGTCCTCTCGCCCTCCTCTGTCACCAAAATCAAAGAATAGGCGGTTTTATGAACAGAATCAATCTGAAGAAAATCATCAATGCCCTCCAGTTTTAATTCTTTTTTAACCTCGTTGCCGCTCACATCATCACCAACCCTTCCAATGCAGGCGGTCTTTAATCCCTGGCGGGCAAAACTCACTGCCGTATTAGTGCCTCCGCCGCCAGTGGTAAAAATCACCTCAGGGATGGCAATCTTGGCGCCTAAATCAAGACACATTTCTTTCCCTGTTTTTGATTCTGACTGCTCCCTGACACGAAAATCCCTGCTCTTAAAAAAGGCGTCGCGTGTAACCGAACCAATGGTGACTATGTCGTACATAATTATTTTCTGCTTATAACTTTTTTAACCGCTTCTGTTATATCCTTTACTCCCATGCCAAAATGTTCTATCAACTCGTTCGGCTCGCCTGACTCGCCGAACCTGTCATGCACGCCCACGAATTCCATCGGCACAGGATGATTTCTCGCCAAAATTTCCGCCACTGCCGAGCCCATGCCTCCGCTAATTTGATGCTCCTCCACTGTCACCACTGCGCCGGTTTGCTCGGCAAATCTTGCTATCGTAGTTTCGTCCATCGGCTTGATGGTATGATTATTTATGACAGCGACTTCTATCCCCTCTTTTGAAAGTTCTTCTGCGGCCAGAAGAGAATTATAAACAAGCGGTCCGCAGGCGATAATTACAACATCTTTTCCTTCTCGCAAAACATTCGCCTTGCCGATTTCAAAAGGAGAATCTTTTGTCGTGATGATTGGAGTTTTTTCCCGCGCCAAACGGAAATAAACCGGCCCCCTAATTCTTGCCGCGAGTAAAGTGGCTTTTTCCGCCTCAATGGAATCGCATGGCGTAATAACAGTCATATTCGGAATGACTCTGGTTATGGCGATATCCTCTGTTGCCTGGTGCGTGGCGCCGTCCGGACCAACAGAAACTCCTGCGTGCGAGCCGGCTATTTTCACATTAACATCGTTATAACAGATTGTTGTCCTTATCTGTTCCCAATTTCTGCCTGGAGAAAACATGGCATAAGAAGTAATAAAAGGAACTTTGCCCACAGCCGCCAAACCTGCCGCCAGCGAAGCCATATTCTGCTCGGCAATTCCTGCTTCAATAAATCTCTCTGGAAATTCTTTCTTGAAATCAGAAACCTTCGTGGAATCAGTCAGGTCTGCGCACAAAACCACGACATTTTTATCTCCTCTGCCGGCCAAAACAAGCCCACGGCCAAAACCAAACCTCAACGGCTCCTGCTCCACATCAGGCTGCAATAACTTCTGATTCAATTTTGCGTCTTGGTTTAACATTATTGATTTTCGCTTGTTATTTTTCCTCCCAGCGACCTTAATTCATCAAGCGCCTTTTTACCCTCCTCGGCATTGGGCGGCTTGCCGTGCCAGGTGAAATCAAATTCCATAAAATCCACGCCCTTGCCGGGAATGGTGTGAGCGATTATCATCACCGGCTTTTCAAAAATCGCCCGGGCCTCAAAAATGGCGTCATAAATTTCTTTTATGTTGTGGCCGTCAATCTCCAAAACGCTCCAGCCGAATGATTCAAATTTTTTCCGCAAGGGCTCCAAGGGCATCACGTCTTCTGTAAAGCCGTCTATCTGAATATTATTTCTGTCTATGATTGCCGTGAGATTGTCCAGTTTATTTTTTCCCGCCCACATCACTGCCTCCCACACTTGTCCGCAATCAAGTTCGCCGTCACCCATCAAACATACCACCTGCCTCATCGGCAGGCGAGCCTGATTTTTATCAAGTTTAAATCCATATGCCATGCCAGCGGCTTGCGACAAACCGGAACCAAGCGGACCAGAAGATATTTCCAAACCCGGCAATTTCTCGCGATGCGGATGGCCCTGCAAACGGCTACCGTATTTCCGCAAAGTCATCAATTCCTCTTTTGGAAAATAACCGGCATGGGCCATGGCGGCGTACATCACTGGACAAATATGGCCGTTGGATAAAACAATCCTATCCCGCTCCTCCCAATTAGGATTTTTCGGATCCTGTTTTATGGCATCAGTGAGATATAAAACAGTAAAAACATCAGCCATACCTAACGGACCAGCCGAATGTCCCGACTTCGCCTCCAAAAGCATATTGATAACATCCTGCCGTATCTGATTGGCGAAGTCTTCTAATTTTTTAATTTGTTCATCAAATAAGTGCATTTAATTCTTTAATCGCTCTTCTTATATCTTTACTATTAAATATCGCGCTGGCGGCCACTATTATATTCGCCCCTGCCTCAATTGCTTTTTTAGCGGTCTCCTTATTCATCCCGCCGTCAACTTCTATTATACACAATGGACAGAATTTCCGCACCTCTCTTATCCTCTCAAATGTTATTTCCTCAAGTTTTTGGCCGGGTAGCCCTGGAGAAACGCCTAAAATCTGAAACAAATCAACATATTCTTTAAAAGACAACGCGTTTGACAAAGATTCGTTCGGAGCAATTGCAATGCCAACCTCCTTGCCATATTCTCTGCTTTTATCAATAACAAAGCCCGGATTATCCGAAGAGCCGATATGAAAGACGATTCTTTTTATGTTTGGCAAAAGCCAATCAATTATTCTGTAATCTACATTGTTTATCATTAAGTGCAGTTCGATATTCAGCGAGGTCTGCAAAAAAGCCAAGTCAGTCGGATTGTGCCAAAGAGTGTTCTTAGTAAAGGTGCCGTCAGCAACATCAATTTGGACCCATCCGCCAGCTGGCGGAGCGTATGGCTCAACAAGTTTAATTCTTTTTTGAATTTCTTCAAAATTATCAACATTAATTGCGGGAATAATCTCCATAAAAATTTCTAATTATTCTAATTTCTAATTATTCTAAATAAATTCAAAGCTCTAATCATTTAACTTTTTTATAAATAGAATTAAAGATTAAGTTCAATTCTTTTGCTTCAGTCCAAAGTTTACGAGCTTGATCTTTTACTTCCGGCACTGCTACCGCAGACATTCGCAGAAAGTGTTTTGATTCGCGAGATTCTTTTTTACAAATTCCAATTTTATGCCTAAAATCAGCTTTACTTTCCGCATCATCCGCTTCGCAATAATTAGCGCCGACAGAAGTTCCACACTTGATCAGTTGATTGATAATCGGCTTGGTTACTTCATTCCTTGGAAAATTTTTGCAAAATTTTATAATTTCTTCTCCAAATTTAGCTGTTCTTTCCTCTAGGTTGTATTTATTATTTTGTTCATTTGTCATTGAGATTTGTTTAGGTTAATTAGGTTAATTAGAAATTAGATCAATTTTTCCAATTCTTCTTTTATGCCTTTCTTCTCCTGAAAACGGCGTTTCCAGCCAAAGTTTAACCGCGTGCCTTGCCTCGTCAGCATTTAAAAAACGAGCGCCAAGAGAAAGAATATTGGCGTTATTGTGTTCCCTGCTCAAACGCACAATATCTTCGTCGCAATGATAAACAACAGCGGCCCGCACACCCTTGAATCTGTTGGCAATCATTGCCTCGCCCTGACCAGAGCCGCCAATTAAAATTCCCCGGTTATGCTCAGGATTTTCAGCAACCTTTTTTGCCACAGAAAACATAAAATCCGGATAGTCGTCCTTTTCGTCATAAATAAAATTTCCAAAATCCTCAACACTATAGCCGAGTTCGCTCAAATAGGCCCTTAGTTTTTCTTTTAAATCGTAGCCCGCATGATCCGCAGCAATGTAAATTTTCACCCCATTAGAAATTTTTGATTGTTCTCTCATACTTATTTTAAACTAAAATTAATTAAATCCCTTTTTATAACTTTATCATTTACTTCAAAACCCTTCAAATAAATAATATTTTCGCTAAAATCTATATCTTTAAAATAGGACAATTGCGCCCTGAATATCTTTTCGTTAAATTCATTGCCAAAGATTTTTTTGGCTTTTTTGATTATCTCCTTCAGGCCGCGATATTGTTTTATTACAAAATAAAGGTCAATATAATCTTTCCATTTGGCGCGACGACCCAAAGCATGGGCTTTCATTGCTGCCAAAGTTAACAAATCGGGCAATTTTACAATATCGCCGAAATTTTTAGAAAAATTTATCTTAAAGGGATAATGAAAAAAAGTAAATCTTACTCCTTTAATAATAATCGTATACTGACCGCTTTCGTCTCTTATGAGGCGGGAAGATTTACAAAAACGCAAAATCTTTTTTCTGATTTGCTGATTGTCAAATCCTTCCATCGAGAAAAGATCAAAATCAATTGAACGCCGATGGCCAATGTAAAGAGCAATGGCAGTGCCGCCAACCAGTCCAAAATTCTTAAAAAATGATTTAAGTAAGGGCAAAAGGTTAATTTGTTCCTCTGTTAAAATATCTTTATGCAGTTTAGTGGGCATATTTTTGAAAATAGAGGTTAAAATAATGCGCTATTTTTGGGTCGTAATTGACTCTTTTGCGCCGCGTCTGGACTCTAAAAATTCCGGCTACTCGTTTCATTCCCAAGATAGAAAATAGTTTTTGAACATCGTCAAAATCGCCGTAATTCAAAACTGCCTCCACAATTGCCTCTTTGGAGAGATGTTCCAAATCCTTAACATACCAAACTAAATCCCGTCTCTTTTTGATAAAATCCCTTAAAGTCATACTTAAATAATACCAAAATCCGGCGCAATTTTCAATACGCAAAAATTGCTTAATTTCTTTGAAGAAGAAAAATTAAAAATTATGGAATGAATTTGAAAGTGGAGAGGACAAAAGAAAAATCAAAAATCAAATCTCAAAAATCAAAATTATTAATCTCCTGCCGCCACAATGCTGAACGCCGCGTCGGATTGGTCAAATCCTACGCCATAAACTACAATAGTATAAACTTTTTCGCCCCCTAACTTTCCTCCGGATAAAGAACCTAACGAAACAGGAATATTAAAATCGTAACTTCCTGTATTTTCAGTAATAATGGTAATAGTGCTTTCTCCTCGTGGTTCAACTGGACTATATCTTTTATCCCTTAAACCAATGAAAATTTTTCCTGTCGATGGATTAGCTTCTCCACTCCATTTAATCTTATAAGTCTTTCCAATCTCCCACGTCTCCCCTCTGTTCGGCGAAAGGACGGTGATGGAGGGGGTTTTAGTTTCTTCCGGGCATTCCGCGAATTCGCAATTGAGGCCGGTGCGGCTGACAGAAGAGCCGTCGGGACACTGTTTGGCTTCTTGCGTGCAGGCCTTTGGTTCTTTATATTTGGACGCAACTTCTTGAATTTGCTGGGTTAAATCTTTTACATCTTTACCTTTGTTTTTCAATTCCTCAACTTTTGAAAGAGCGCGGTTTAATTGGTTTTGATATTTAGTTAATGTTTTTTCAGCGATTTTCTCCTTGCCTTTCTCTAACATTTTCTGGTATTCAGCCAAGCGGACTTCTGCCAGATGAAGATATTGTTTGGCTTTCTGCTCGGTGTTAAAAGTAAAAAATGTCTGGATTGATTCTTTCCAGGCCTTGAGAAAATAAAAGGGAGAGTCGGGGGTGATTCCCGTTTTTGGCAATTCAAAATCTTTTGCCAGGGCAGAAGTTGAAAAAACCAAAGAAAATACTATTAAAACGCTGAAAATTATAATTAATTTATTTGTCATACTTCAATATTATAATGTTTCTGCGACTTTTGCAACATGTTTTACCAGCATCGCCACATAGCCCCATTCATTGTCATACCAACTCAACACTTTTACTAAATCGCCGTCAATGACTTTAGTAAATTTCAAATCAACAATTGCTCCGTAGGGCTCGGCAATGATATCTGAAGAAACAATTTGTTCCTCGGTTGTTTTAATTATCCCCTGCCAACGCGCCGATTTCTCCGCCTTTTTGAAAATTTCGTTGATTTCTTCCACTGAAGTTTTCCGTTTTGCTAAAAAAGTGATGTCCGCAATGGAACCAGTGATAATCGGCACGCGCAGGGCGATACCGTCAAATTTTCCCTCTAATTCTTTGAGCACCCGGGTAACCGCTAATGCCGCGCCAGTGGTGGAGGGAATGATATTTTGCGAGGCGGCCCGGCCGCGTCGAAAATCATTACCTCTTACCGGAGAATCAACTGTGGTTTGAGTGTTTGTCAAAGCATGAACAGTATTCAAAACCGCCTTTTGAATTCCCGGATTTTCCGACAGAACGGCAATGACCGGAGCAGCGGCATTGGTGGTGCAGGAGGCGTTGGAAGTTATTTTAAAATTTTTCGCCTCGCTGTCATTCATCCCCATTAAAATTGTTCTACCTAATTTTCCCTCCTCATCTTTGGCTGGTGCGGTAAGCACAACCCTTTTTGCCCCGGCATCTAAATGCGCCTTGGCTTTTTCAAACGACTCAAAAACGCCGGTTGACTCTATAACCACATCCACTCCTAAATCTTTCCATGGCAGATTTGCCGGATCTTTTTCTTGTAGAAATTTTATATTTCCGATTGGCGTCTCAAAGTGCCCGTAAACTGAATCGTATTTTAACAAGTAAAGCAGGTTTTCAACTTCGCCCAAATCGTTAATAGCGATAATTTCCAAGCCCGGCTTCCCAAAAGCCTGCCTAAAAAATAACCTGCCAATTCTACCAAAGCCATTAATTGCAATTTTCATATATTTTTATTATAACCTTAAAATTTTTTCTTGCAAAAGTTTTTTGAGGATTTCCGGGTTAACTCTGCCTTTCGTTTCCCTCATTCCCTGACCCACCAAGAATTGCAAGGAGTTTTCCTTGCCTTTTTTATATTCTTCCACAGCCGAGGGATTTTCTTTAATTAAACCCTGAATTAACTCCAAAATGGCTGACTCATCGCTCATCTGGAATAAATCATTTTCCCTGGCGATTTCTTCCGGGTCCCCGCCCTTCTCGCACATAATTTTCAAAATGTCTTTTGCGCCACGCGAAGAAATTTTCCGCTCCTTCAGTATCATTATTAATTTTGCGAACCCGTCAGCCGTTGGCCAACCCAAGCCCGAAACCTTAACAAACCCCGCCAGATCGGAAGCGATATAATTGGAAGCAAGCCGCGCTGCCTCTTTATCTCCTTCTAATTTTTCCGCGACCGCCTCAAAAAAATTCCCAAATAAATTGTCTCCCACATACATCTCAATATCCTCATCGCTTATACCGTAATTATTTTTAAACCGCGCTCGTTTCTGTTGCGGCAATTCCGGCACAGAAAGCTGAAAACTGAGAGCTGAGAGCTGAAGTGGTGGCAAATCCGGTTCTGGAAAATACCGGTAATCGTGCGACTCCTCTTTTTCCCGCTGGGAAAACGTTTCTCCTTTATTTTCTCCGCCCAAGGCGGACCAACCCCGCGTTTCCTGTTTCACTTTTTCGCCTTTCTCTAAAATTTCCGCCTGCCTTTTTATTTCATAATCAATAGCCCGCTCCACCGCGCGAAAAGAATTAAGATTTTTAATTTCAACCTTCGTCCCCAATTCTGACGACTGGCTACTGGCTACTGACGACTTTCTAATTGAAATATTCACCTCCACTCGCATCTGACCTTTTTCCATATCAGCGTCAGAAACGTATAAATACCGCAGGATTAACTGCAGTTCCTGGGCAAATTTTTTAGCTTCCTCGCCATTTTTTATTTCCGGTTCAGTCACTAATTCCATCAAAGGCACGCCAGCGCGATTGAAATCAACCGCACTTCCATCGGCAAGATGAATTAATTTTCCAGTATCTTCTTCAAGATGAATGCGCGTGATTTTTATTCCGTTTAATTCTCCTCCCTCTACTAGCGGATATTTATACTGGCTTATCTGGTATCCTTTCGGCAAATCAGGATAAAAATAATTCTTGCGGTCAAATTGGGAGTACTCCGCCAGCTTCCCGTTCAGCGCTTTGCCCACAAGTAAGACTTTCCGCACCGCTTCCTTATTGATGACCGGCAATGTCCCCGGATGCCCCATACAAACAGGACAAACATTAACATTCGGATGCTTCTCATCCGAATCGTTCAATGAATTGCAAAACATTTTAGTCTTGGTCTTCAATTCCACGTGAATCTCCAACCCAATTGTCGGTTCGTATTCCATTAAAATAATTTTAACAAATTTATCCTTTTATCACAGCCATAGGACGCAAACGCGCGACTTTTTGGGCAATGCCGGCGCCGGAAACCACATCCACCACGTCGTCTATGTTTTTATAAGCAAACGGCGCCTCCTCAGCCAATCCTCTTATTGAACCGGTACGGACGACAACTCCTTTGGCGCTCAATTTCTCTTTAACCTCTCTACCCTGAGCTTGTCGAAGGGCCGCGTGCCGCGACATCATCCTGCCTGCGCCGTGGCAAACAGAACCAAATGATTCTTTCATCGCCTTTTCCGCGCCAACCAAAACATACGAAGCCGTGCCCATACTGCCGGGAATAATCACTGGCTGTTCTGGAAATGCTCTTGTCGCACCCTTGCGATGGATGATTAATTTTTTACCGTTATACTCTTCTATCTTCGCAATATTATGCGCCACATCGTAAATTAATTTTAACTGACTATTTCCAAAAAAGTGATTCCACACCTTGCGCGTGTGCCAAGTTATCATCTGCCTGTTTGCCCAGGCAAAATTGGCAGCAGCAGACATGGCAGAAAAATAATCCTGCCCCTCTTTTGAACTAAACGGCGCGCAGGCAAGTTCAAGGTCGGGAATTTTTATCTTATATTTATCTAAAGCCCGCACCATTATTTTTATGTAATCAGTCGCCACCTGATGGCCCAGTCCACGCGAACCGGTATGAATAAGAATCGCCACTTGATTTTCAAAAAGCCCGAATTTTTTGGCGTGTTCCTCGTCTAAAATTTCCTCAATAACATCAACCTCCACAAAATGATTGCCTGCACCCATGGTGCCGAGTTGATCAGCACCTCTCTTTTTTGCAAGAGACGAAACGCAATCAGCCCGCGCTTCCTTTAGATATCCCTTTGATTCTATAAAATCAAGATCGTTTTTATCCGCATAACCCCTCTTAATCAGCCAAGCCACGCCCTTTTCTAAAATCTCATTCATCTCTTTATCGCTTAATTTTAATTTTCCGCCTCTGCCCACGCCGGAGGGAATTTCCTTAAAAAGGGATTCAGCCAAGTTTTCCAGATGCGGCTTTATTTCTCCAAAATTTTTATCTGAAGCCAAAAGCCGCACTCCGCAATTGATATCGTAGCCGATGCCACCCGGAGAAATAACGCCCTCTTTAATATCCATTGCCGCCACGCCGCCAATGGGAAAGCCATATCCCTCATGCATATCCGGCATTGCCAAAGCAAATTTCTGGATGCCCGGCAAAGTGGCCACATTCACCAGCTGGTCCAAAGACCGGTCGCGAAAAATATCGTCTAGCATCTTCTCTGAGGCATAAAACCGCGCCGCTACGCGCATATCTTTACGAAAACTTTTAGGAATTTCCCAAAGATAATCGCTTATTTTAAACAAATCTTTTTTTGCAATCATATATCAAATGTTATTATAACTTCAAAATTACCTTCTTTGCTTTCTGTAATTTTCGCCTCGTGGTAGGTGACGGCTTTGATGTCCTCGTCAAAGCCGTCAACTTTTGCGCCAACTAATTCGGCCTCTAAACTTGAATCCTGAAACTTGAGACTTGAAACATTATAGATATTTTTATTTATTTGGCTTAGAGTTAAAACCTCGCTCAAAAAATCAATCAAAAGAATTTCTTTATTTAAAGATTCAACTTTAATTTGTTTCGTATTATTCGCATTAATTTTCGCAATATTCGCATTAGGCTTCAAAATTTGGGCCATTCCCAAAACCGCCTGTTTAAACAAGGCTTCCAATGTCTTGCCCTTCACCCTTAATCGCACGTCAGCTGTATGGGGAAGAATTTCAAAAGAATTCATAAATTTTTATTTTCCATGACATTTTTTATATTTTTTTCCCGACCCGCAGAAACATGGATCGTTGCGACCAATTTTTGAATTTTGATTATTTGAATTTTGTCCGCCTAGGGCGGATTGTTTCGTGCTTCGTGCTTCGATATTCGTGCTTCCAACCTTCATCGCCATTTCGGCAATTATACGATTTATTGAACCCTCCAACTGCCTGAACATCCTCAGTCCTTCGTTTTTATATTCCACTAAAGGATCTCTCTGGCCGTAGGCGCGCAGGCGCACTGAGGAACGCATATAATCCATTGCCTCCAAATGCTCCACCCAAACCATGTCAATCGCCTGGAGCATCAGCATCCGTTCAGCTGTAAAAAATTTTTCATCACCCATCTCCTTTCTTTTTTTCTCTAATTCTTCTGGCGCAATAATTTTTATTAATTCCTCCCAAACATAATTATCTTCGCCAAATAAAATTTTTCTCCGCCTGTCATAAATAATTTTTCTCTGATGATTGAGAACATCATCATATTCAAGCAAATGCTTTCTGGTGTCAAAATTAAAACCCTCAATCTTTGACTGGGCCGACTCAATGGCGCTGGAAACCAATTTATTCTCAATGGGCTGATCTTCCGGAATGCCGAATCTCTGCATCATGCTTTTAATACGATCGGAGCCGAATATTCTCATTAAGTCGTCTTCAAGCGAAACAAAAAATTGCGTTTCTCCTGGGTCACCCTGCCTGCCGCTTCTGCCCCGCAATTGATTATCAATTCTTCGCGCCTCATGGCGCTCAGTGCCGATGACAAACAATCCCCCGAGTTCGCAAACCCTTCGACTTTGTTCAAGGTCTTGGGGGTTGCCTCCCAAGACAATATCCACACCTCGGCCCGCCATATTGGTAGCAATGGTCACGCTACCTTTCCTTCCCGCCTGAGCGATAACCTCTCCCTCCTCTTCATGATTCTTGGCATTCAAAACTTTATGAGGCACGCCCTCTTTTTTAAGCAAAGCCGCGAGCCGCTCGTTTTTATCAATGGAAACAGTGCCCACCAAAACCGGCTGGCCCTTCTGGTGCAATTCCTTGATTTTATCAACCAAAACCTTCCATTTCCCGTTTCCCGTCTGAAAAATAAGGTCATTTTGGTCTTTTCTCGCCAGGGGTTTATTTGGAGGAATAATAATAGTATCCAGACCGTAAACTTTGTGAAATTCCTCAGCTGAGGTTATTGCCGTGCCTGTCATTCCAGCCAGTTTTTTATACATTCTGAAATAATTCTGAAAGGTGATACTGGCCATGGTGCGCGATTCTTTTTGGATGGCGACCCCTTCCTTTGCCTCGATTGCCTGATGCAATCCCTCTGACCAGCGCCTGCCCGGCATCAAACGGCCGGTGAATTCATCCACTATTATTATCTCGCCGCTCCCGCCTGTGCGGGCAGGCTTCACCACATAATCTTTGTCCCGACGAAAAAGCGCCCTTGCCCGCACGGCGGTTTCCAAATGATGCACATATTTTATTCCTCTCTCGGTATAAATATCTTTAAGGCCGAGTAATTTTTCAGCCCGCTCAATTCCCTCTTCTGTCAGAGAGATTGCCTTTAATTTTTCATCAACAGTGTAATCGCTCCCTTCCCGCAGTTTTTCCGCAATCTTGCTGAAGGTGATGTAAAAATCGCTTGACTCTTCCGCTGGCGCGGAAATAATGAGAGGCGTGCGCGACTCGTCAATTAAAATGGAATCAACTTCATCAATAATGGCGTAATTATATTCTCGTTGAACAATTTGATTTTTATCATAAGCAAGATTGTCGCGCAGATAATCAAAACCGAATTCGTTGTTCGTGCCGTAAGTTATGTCTGCTTGATACGCTTCCTTTCTCGAACAAGGCCTCAGAAATTCATGAATAACATGAAATGAACCTGTTTCGTCCCGAACTTTATCAAGTTCGGTGTGCATCGGATCATACAAATAACTTGCGTCATGATTGATACAGCCAACTGATAAACCTAAAACGTGGTATATCTGTCCCATCCATACCGTGTCTCTTCTTGAAAGATAATCATTGACCGTAACAATATGCACTCTTCCGCCAGCTGGCGGACCTTCAAGCGCATTAAGATACGCCGGCAAGGTGGCCACCAAAGTCTTACCCTCGCCAGTCTTCATTTCCGCAATTTTACCTTGATGCAAAACAATCCCGCCCATGAGCTGAACGTCAAAATGTCTTTGTTTGAGCGTCCTTTTTGCCGCCTCCCTGACTAAGGCAAAAGCCTCCGGCAGAATGTCGTCCAAAGTTTCTCCTCCGCCAGCCGGCGGATTAAGCCGCTCTTTAAATTCTCTGGTTTTATTTTTTAAATCATCGTCCGAAAATTTGGAAAAATCTGATTCCAAATCATTGATAGATTTAACAAGAGGCTCCAGTTTTTTAAAAAAGCGCTTATTTGAATCACCGAATAGATTGGTAATAAACGACATACGGATATTATAGTTTTTATCCAAACAAAAACAACCCCGACATTATGCCGAGATTGTTTTTGAATCAGAAAAAAATTATCTCTTTTTCTTTTTTGCTGCTTTTTTCTTTGCCATTGTAGTTAGAAAAAATTTTTAAGTAGTTAGCAATAATCACCGACCAAATAATTATTGCGTTCTAATTTAATTATCTAATAAAAAATTTATCTAAACAACAAAAAAAATAAAAAAAATCACAAACCTGTGGATAACTCGCCTCATCGGCGAGCAGGCTCTAAAAATTTATTTTTGAATTTTTGGCGGGCGGAAACCGATGATGGCGACAATGATTGTTCCAATGATTGCTGTCATAAGAACATAAGGAACATTCAATCCGCTCTTTTTCAAAATTATATATGTTGAGGCAAACCAAATTATTATTAATGAGATTGCCACCCAAGGATATTTCATAAATTAGCTGATAGCTTTCAGCTGACAGCTGACAGCTATTTTAAACTTTTTATCATCGACCTTATTTCCTCGTGTTTGTCAGCGTAATAAAGAATTAGATTCATCATTCTTTCTTTGGCCGCAAGTATTTTTTCTTTTTGAATAACTGAGGTCTCTTTGAAAAATTCCCAATCCACATCTGTCATCGGTATAATTTTGTCCCCCGCCTCTTTTTCGTGGACGCCTTTTTTTATCAATTCTTCCGCTTTTTCCAGCGGGTAGTCGTCAAAAAACAAATTCAATGCCTTAATCATATCAAAATCCGGCGATAACTGTAAAGCCAAGGTATCAAGAATAGAAAGAGAACGGAAAAATAAAATCATCTCCCTAGGGAAAGGAACGCTATACTCGTCAGCCAGCCGCATAATTTTTAAAAAAGGAGTATTAGTTTTATCTATTGCCTCAAACCAAGGATTCATAATCTCTTCCATTTTTTTTCTAAAATCATTAAAAATAATTTCTTTTATCTTGCCGATGATTTTATCGACAGCCTCTTTTTTGCGCAAATCCGCCTGAAGAAAAAAATCAATCTCTTCCCTGAACACTTTTTGGCCGAATTCAAAAAAATTCCGGCTTAAAAAATCAACATCTTTTTTTGCCATTCCGTAAAAAGCCCGCAAAAACAGCAAACGGTCGTCCTGCTTCATTGCCTCACCGACAATTCCAAAATTAAGATATACCAATTTATTGCCGGGAAGAAAAATTAGATTGGCCGGATGAGGATCGGCGTGAAAAAAACCGTCAATAAAATACTGCCGCATCTGGTCTTTCAACAAATAATTAACGAGTTCTCCGCAATTGATATCTTTCTCAATCAACTGCTCTTCTGTAATTTTTTTCATTAAGATATCGTTTGCAAAAATACCGTCTATAATAAATTCCTGAATTAAAACTCTGGGAGTGGTTAATTTTAAATACTGCTTGGGAATGACAGTTTGAAGATGATATTTGCTGTGCTCATAAAGGCTGGCGGCGTTTTTTGCCTCATTGGTGAAATCAAGATCCCGTCTTGTCCAACTCACAAATTCCGGAATTATCTCGCTCAGCCACCTGTTTGAAAAAAGCCTAAAAAAATCGAAAACTCCAGTAAAAAAACAGATTAGTATAAAATCGGTCTCAAAAATCTCTTTGATTTTTGGCCGCTGGATTTTCACAGCAACCTCTGCTCCGTCCGGCAATTTTGCGCAGTACACCTGGGAAATGGAACCTGAGGCCACTGGCTGAGGATTAAATTCAAGGAAAAAATCTTTGATTGACCTGCCGGTTTCCTCTAAAAAAACTTTTTCTATTTCTTCCGGCATTGCCTCTAAAGATTTATTGCGAAGATTTAAAAGTTCCGCAA
Source organism: Candidatus Terryibacteriota bacterium (assembly GCA_016208535.1). GTDB lineage: Bacteria > Patescibacteriota > Minisyncoccia > UBA9983 > UBA9983 > JACQXW01. The sequence goes on along the minus strand of JACQXW010000008.1, from coordinate 6,539 downwards.
TATAAGGCAAGGGTAAAAAATCCTGGCGCAATGCCAGAATTTGCCCGAGTTTTACAAAGGCTCCGCCGGCCTGCTCAAAAAAAATCCGCAGCCGGACAGGACCAGTTAATTTAAAATTAAATAAAACGGAAAAAAACAGCCAATTGAGTTCTAATAATCTTTTCAGAAAATTCGCAATTCGCATTATTCGCATAAAATTCGCATATTAGCATTATGTCTAAGCCGAACGGAAACCGATGTAGGAGAGAGCAACAGTAGTTATCATAATAAACAGAAAAAAGCTTTCGGGATTGGGAAGCCGGTTGGAAACCATTAAAAAAACCGTGGAAATCCATATGGCCAATATTGCCAAACTGACCCATGCATATCTCATATAATTTTGTAATTAGTAATAATTTCCGGAATGGAGCCGATGAAGTTATACTCCATTATATGTCTTATTATGTGAGTGCTATCACCGGCTCCATTTTTATTATAATAGAAGGCCTTTTAAAACACAAATCCCGCCAAAGGCGGGACTTATGCAGACATACACTGAGCTTTTCCCGCTAAAAGCAGGAAAATACACTCACATATTTCTTATATAGCAAATTAAATTATCAAAGTCAAGGATTTCTGCCGGCGCGGATTTCATTTATATAATATTCTCCTTGTTGTTTGAATTTCGGCTCCAAATCAATGGCTTTTTGCAGCTGCTCAATTGCCTTTTGCCTTTGGCTTGACTGGAGATAGCCGGCTGCCAAACTCACGCGATACTGGGCATTGTTTGGTTCCTGTTCAATAAATTTTTCCAAAATAGCCGTGATTTTTATTATATCCCCTCTTTCTATAAAAGCCCTGAGAATTCTCTCATCGGCAACAATTAACCCCCCGTAATCTTTCATTAAATCTTCCGCCAATTTGTCCTGGCCGGCAAAAATCGCGGCCATGGCGTAAATCTTTCTGGCCTCCAAATATTCCGGAGCCAATTCAAATGCTTTCTTTAAAATATCCAAGGTCTTCTCGTAATCTTTTTTATTTAAATAGGAGGTGGCAAGTTCAAAATGTACCATCTGCTTGTTCGGAGCAAGTTTAGCCGCCTTGCTCAAAATCTCAACGGCCTTATCATATTGCCCCACTTTGTTATAAAGCGTTCCTAGAAAAACCATATAGCGGATATCTTCAGTCGCCTGCTCAATCTGCTTCTTCATTTCAAGAACCGCGTAATCAACAACTTTTGTCTTAAAATCATTATCTATGTTTGGCTGCTGAAAAACCTGCATGCTAAAATTCACAAGATGCTCCCTCGCCTCTGTTGAGCCAAATGAATTCCGACTGATGGCTTTCTGGAACCATTGGAAAGATTCTTGAGCATTGTTTTGCGAAGAAGATTTAAAGGCCTCAATAAGATTTCGGCTGGCTAAGATGGCTGGAACATTGATAAAATAAATAATGAAAATCATCGCGATGCCGACAATCATCGCAGAGGCGGATTTTAAACTCAATGAATTTGACAAAGGACCGTCCTTCACCTTTTTTAGCGAAGGACGGTCCTTCGCGGAAATATAAGCCAAAATGCTAAAAAATAAAATCAGACTGGTGATATTGTCAAAGACAAAAAGGTTGTGAATAAAATAGGCGGCAAACATGGAGGTGATGAAAACAGAATCAGTCAAGGACCGACCTTCGCCTTTGGCGAAGGTCGGTCCTTTTTTCCAGAGGCAATAAAGACTGCACGCAAAAAGCCCGAGATAAGCAAAGAGGCCAATAATGCCGTTTGTTGTCAGCCGGTCAAAAAAGACATTGTGCGCCCGGTCAAACCACGGCTCCTGCTTCCATAAAATGGGCTGATAATATTTATTGAATATCAGATTATAATTTTCCAAACCCCATCCCAAAAGCGGCTTTTCCTTAAACCCCTGCCAACTCATCTTCCAAACAACCAAACGCGATTGAGTGGTCTGCTCGCTTAATGAGATGCTGGAAAAACGGGAGAGGACCGGGCTTTGGGAAACAAAAGGCGATGACTTGAAAATCAAAAAAATCCCCGCAAAAACAACGATTGAAACAAACGCTGAGGCGGCAAAAATCTTAATCTTTTTTTCCTGAGAAAACAATGCAAGAAGAGCGGCGGCCAGCAAGAGACCAACAATAAAGCCAAGAATCGCCCCTCTGGTGGCCGTGTAATAAAGAACCATTGTTTCAAGAACAATGACCGGAAAATAAAACCACCTGTACCATTCTCTTGTTTTAAAAAGATAAAGCAAGGCAAGAAAAATATGAAAAATCATGTAAATGGCGAGGTAAGAGGAATTGCCCAAGGTGGCGTCAAGCCTGCTTCCTTGGTGGGTTTCCAAAACACCGGCTAATTGTAATAAGCCGTAGATGCCGACAATCACGCTGACACTAAGGGATATATGAAAAAACCATTTCCAAAGACGCTCTCCGCCAGCTGGCGGATTCATCATGGTTGTTAAAACTAAAAATAAGGCGAAGAGATGGAGAAAAGATAAAAGACCCTCCATTCTTTCAAAATTGGACCAAAAACTGCGATAGGGATTAACGCTAAAAATTGTGGAAAGTATGAGAACAAAAGTGAAAGCAACGGCTGCTATGAGAAGCCAAGTCCGCCGGCTGGCGGATTTAGGGCGATAATTTGGGTCAACCCCGTTAGAAGTAGAACGCGAACCGCGTTCGCGACTTCTAACGGGGTCAAAAATCGCCAAGACCAGCCAGAGACTGAAAATTATTTCTACCAAAATCCTGAAGGAGAAATTTTTTCCGGTGATAAAAGGAAAAAAGAGAGAAGGGGTCACTATTAAAACCAAAAAAGGTATCAAAAAAATACCTCCTAAAACAGCATACCTTATGATTTTAAGACTTTTCTGCATACAGATTTTATGATAGCATAAAAAAATGATTCAAGGCAATCGTTATAAAAAATTCATTCTTTTATTGGGCGATCTGGCGCTGCTTTATCTCGGCCTTTTCCTTAGTCTGACAGTGCGTTATGCCTCTCCACCATCTGCAAATCTGTGGAATCAGCATTTCCTGCCGTTTTCCATTATAAATTTATTATGGATTCTAATCTTTTATATTGCCGGCTTTTATGACATTGAAAAAAAATTTTTCACCACTCTAACAAATATCATCGAGGCGATAATTGCCGGGGGAATAGCGGCAGTCTTAATTTTTTATCTCATCCCCTATTTCGGCATAGCGCCAAAAACCATTCTGGCAATAGAGATTTTCATTGCCTCAATTCTTATTTGGATATGGAGAAAATTGTTTTTTTATCTTCTCTATAAAACAACGAAAATAAAAATCTTTTTTTTAGACGGTGCCGAAAAAATAATTCCGAATTTCGGCTATGAAATAGTGAAAGAAATTTCCGCAGCTAATATTATCGTTGTTTCAGAAAAAGAAAAACAAAATCCAAAAACGGCAAAATTTCTTTATGATATGGTTCTGGCAGGCAAAACTGTAATTGATTTTGAAAATTTTTATGAGTCAGTCACTGGCAAAATTCCTGTTTCCATAATAAGTGAAACTTGGTTTTTGGAAAATTTAAGGGAAACAAATAAACAAACATTTGAAAAGTTCAAACGAGGATTTGATATAATTTTTGCATTGCTTCTTTTTATTCCTTTTTTAATTATCTATCCATTTGCAGTATTAGTTATAAAATTGGAGAGCAAAGGTCCTGTTTTTTATAAACAAAAAAGAATTGGAAAAAATGGAAATGTTTTTGAAATAGTAAAATTCCGGTCAATGATAGACAACGCGGAAAAAAACGGCGCCCAATGGGCAAAAGAGAATGATAGCCGAATAACTTTTGCCGGCAATGTCCTGCGTAAAACGCGATTAGATGAACTTCCGCAAATAATAAACGTAATAAAAGGAAATTTGTCATTTATCGGCCCGCGGCCGGAACGCCCTGAATTCATGAAAGAATTAAACGAAAAAGTACCCCATTACTCAATGAGGCATCTAATCAAGCCCGGGTTGTCCGGCTGGGCGCAGATTAATTTCCCTTACGGCGCCTCTGTTGAGGATGCCGCAGAAAAACTCCAATACGATTTATATTACATAAAACACCGTTCTCTCGGCCTCGATCTTCATATCATTTTCAAAACAATAAAAATTTTATTAACCGCCGCGGGAAGATAAAAAACCAAATGTCCAAAAGAAAAAAAATTATCTATGTCATAACAAAATCGTTCTGGGGCGGGGCCCAGCGCTATGTTTATGATCTGGCCACCAACCTGCCAAAAGAATCTTTTGATATTTTGGTAATTGCCGGCGGTCCGCCAACTGGCGGATTGATTAAAAAATTAAAAGAAAAAAACATTGCCTTTGCCTCCATCCCTTATCTTGAAAGAAATGTAAATATTTTTTCCGATATAAAAACTTTCTTTTTTCTTTTAAAATTATTCTGCCGGGAAAAACCGGACATCATCCATCTTAACAGTTCGAAAATAGGAGGGCTGGGAGCATTGGCTGGAAAACTAGCCGGAGTAAAAAAAATTATCTTTACCGCTCACGGTTGGGCTTTTAACGAAGACCGGTCTTGGCTGGCTAAAAAAATAATTAAATTCGCGGTTTGGTTCTCTCTTTTATTGCAGGATAAAATTATCGCTGTTTCCACGGCCATTATAAAAGACGCTTCCGGTTTTCCCTTTGTCTCAAAAAAATTCGTTCTCATTCACAACGGCATAAAAGAATCGTTTTTCTTTGGCCGAGATGATGCGCGAAAATTTTTCGAGGAAAAACTAAAAATTAAGGCAAAACCGGAAACTGTCTGGATTGGGACAATTTCCGAACTCCATAAAAACAAAGGGGTGAAATACGCCATTGAGGCAATGGCGAAAATAAACCCCGTTAGAAGTAGTCAATCAAAGATTGACGCCGAAATGTCAAAGACATTTCGGACTTCTAACGGGGTAAAAGAATTGCCTTTTATTTTTATAATAATCGGCGAAGGAGAAGAAAGAAAAAATCTCTCGTTACTCGTTACGCGTTACGAGTTACAAGATAACGTCAAATTATTTGGCTATCTGGATGAGGCGAAAAAATATCTACCGGCTTTTGATATCTTTACCCTTACTTCTGTAACCGAGGCATTCCCTTACGCCGTTTTAGAAGCCGGGCAAGCAGGACTGGCGGTTATTGCGAGTAATACCGGCGGAATCATTGATGTCATAAAAAACAAAAAAAACGGTGTCTTAACTAAACCGAAAAGTCCGGCAGAAATCAACACAGCCATAAGAGAACTTATGGCCGATGTTGATTTGAGAGAAAAATTCGGAAGAAATCTCAAAAAAACAGTGGAAGAGAATTTTTCTTTCCAAAAAATGCTGGAAAAAACTTTACTTGAATCTCAAGGCTGCCGCCGGCTTAGCGGCCAAAGAAGATTTAACATTGTCTATTATCGTTTGATCTGCACCGAAAGATTGAAGGAGGCCGATAATCGCGTCAATCTGGGTCTGGGTTAATCCTGTTGCCTGAGTTGATACTGCTGCTACTGCTGTGCCGGGAATTGTTACCATGACAGGCGTGGGAACACTTGCTCCGCCACTGGCGCTTCCAGGAGCGCCGCCGCCTGTTGCAGTACCACTAGTGCCGCTGCAGGCTGAAGAAGAGGGAGTGACAGTAACAGTGGTAGCAGGACCCGGATGACTGCTAGCCATTGCCAGAGTTATTGAAGACAGACTGTCAGTGCAGCTTCTGGATGAAAGATAGGCTTCTGTGGGAGTGATGGTAAACGCTTTTCTGTCGCTGGAACTTACGCTGAATGAAGCTCCCGGAGACAAGACCACGTCAAAACTGCTGGCGCCTACGGTAACGGAATCAATAGTGGCGCTGCTGACGGTAAAATTATTTCCTCCCACACTGATGATCGCGGAACCGGAAAAAGTCACATCAAGCGCGGCTAAGGCAAAGGCCGGCAACATCATCAGGGATAGTAAAATTAATAAATGATATTTCATAATTTGAATTTCTAATTACTAATTACTAATAATTAGTGTTGCCAAACATCAGCCCGCCAGGTTTGGGTATCGAGCGCGTCAATTGCCCCTGCGGTCGGATTGCAAGCGCGAATTGTTACTGTATTTGCCGCGGTAACCGCAGCGCTCCAGCCAAGGTTAAGTGTTTCAATTCCACTAGCCACAGCCGTAGGACTCGCGATAACCGTATCTCCAACCGCCGCTCCTGTTACAGTAATTGTGCCATAGTTGCCGCAAGTGACAGTTGCGATGCTAGCTGAAACTACATTAGCTTGAGTGACTGAGAGATGCTTGCTGATTGTTGTCCCGCCAGAACCGACTGAAAGCAAGGTGGTTGAGGCGTTTGTCAGGCCTGTTAAAGTTGTCAAAGTAGGCAAGCTTGTGGTTGCAGCCAAACGAGCGTCAAATCTGGTATTGGTCCAGTATTGGTTGGTGCCCTCTGCCACATCTGTGGTGAGAAGACCGAGAGAGGAAGTGGCAATCGCAGAAGCAGTTCCTGAATACAAATTGATCAAGCCGCTTGAGGCGGAAAAATTCTGGCCCGTACCGCCA
>JACQXW010000007.1 GCA_016208535.1 Candidatus Terryibacteriota bacterium | reverse complement strand
TGGGTAGAAAAGGCATTTAACGATTACATAAAGCCCATAGCAATCACTATTTTAAGAAAGGCGATTTTAGACAGGATAGTTGACCAGATTATTGCCTGGATCAGCGGCGAGGGAGACCCTCAGTTTGTCACTGACTGGCAGGGGTTTTTAAAAGACGCAGGCGAGCAGGCAGGAGGGTTTTTTCTTCAGGAACTGATTGGCAAGAATTTGATGGCCGGGCTCTGCCAGCCAAACTGGGCGATAAAAATAAAAATTAGTCTGGGAAAGCCGAAAAGGTTTAGCACCCGGGCAATGTGCACTTTTAAGGACATTGAAAAAAATATCAAGGATTTTTTTGCAAATTTCAGCAATGGCGGCTGGGCTAGTTGGATAAAAATAACTGAATCCCAGAACAATCCCTACGGACTTTACTTAATGGCATTAAACGAGAAATTGGACAGAGAAATCAAGAAGGTAGCAGGTGTGGAAAAAGAGGCAGCAGCCGGAGGCGGTTTTTTTAGCGATAAGGTGTGTAAAAAAAGAGAGTGTTATACAGCGGATGATTATGGACATTATATTGGTCCGGAAAGCGAAACTGGCACCTGGACTAAAAAAGATGCAGAGGGTTATATGGGAGATGGAATATCGTGTGAGTGCACACAATGGGAAGCCAATACCCCTGGCCAAACTATGCTTGCGGGTTTGAATAAAAGTTTGTTTAAAGATATGGATTGGCTTGTAAACAGCGAGATGTGGCAATCTTATGTTGTGCAAATTTTAGACGCCATGGTTAATCGGTTGGTTAAGGAAGGGGTGACAGCATTAGTAGGTCTGGCTGGATCAGAGGCAGAAAAAGATTGGGCTTCTGAGGGAGTTGTTAGTGAATGGGCAGGTACTATAGATACAACTCCGCCCACAACCGAGGCCAGGCCGTTTAGCGCTAACCAAGTGGAGATTGTGGCAACCTCTAAGGAGCCAGAGGGCTCAATGGTAAAAATTTATTACACTACTGACGGCAGTGAACCAACAAATAATCTTGTTTCTGGTGATCTTATTTCCGGAATTTCGCCTTTATACGTCGGCCCCATTACCATTAGTGGCCCGACTAATTTGAAATGGTTTGGAATAGATCTTGAAAGAAATAAAGAGGGAGTGCATTCGCAGTTTTTTACTCCTCCATTCGTTATTGTTGACACCACAAAGCCGTCTACATTCGCCTTTGCGGTTTCAGCAACTGAAATTGCCTTAGTTACGGTTCCTTTTGAGCCAACAACCATTTATTACACTCTTAATGGAACAGAGCCTACCACACTGTCCAACCGTTATATTAAAACATTAAATGTGTCTGCTGTCCCCACTCTTAAATGGTTTACAATGGATAAAGCAGGAAATCAGGAGACGGTTCAGACGCTTACCATATCCACTCCGCTTTCTGATATTAAGGATTTAGTTGTTCCTAATGCCAACATTTCTGCTCCAGCAACCGCTCAGGCAAACAATTTTTTCCGGCTTGACCCCTCTGGTTCGGCTGACTTTGATTCCACTCCGCGAATCGTGATGTACGAGTGGGATTTTGACAATGACGGGAATTATGATTGGTGGACAATTGACTGGAACAGGGATGGAGTTTTTGACGAGAGTCAGTGTCGCAGCGGGGCGATTTGCACCGAGCCGTCTTCAGGTATTCTCAACGGCTTTCTGGGAATGCAGGTGCCGGCAGGCGCGCCAGCAGGCGTGGTTGACGTGAAATATCAGGCCGGTTTTGCCAGAACCATCGGCCTGCGGGTGACTGATGACGAGGGATTGTGGAGCGCGGGAAGCGTGGTAATAGATGTGCAATAAAAAAATGCAAAAATCAAAAATCAAAATGCAAAATTACAATTTAAAATTAAAAAATTATTTTAACACTTTAATCTGTCATTTTACATTTTGATATTTACATTTTCCATTTTATGAAGAAGTTTTCTTACATTTTAATATCAGTGGTAATATTGGCGGCAGTTTTCGGGCCGCTGGGAGCCGGCCAGGCGCAGGCTAGGAGTTTATTGTTTATGAGTTTTAAAGAAATTGTCGCTGAGGTTGGATATACAATTTTAACTGGCGTTTCAAAAGTGATGTCTTTGGCTGGATATTTTTCTGATACTGCCATTGAGTATTCTGTGGAAAATTTTGGCAAGCATTCCCAGGAGTTGGTGAAAACTGGATGGGGAATTTCCCGTGACATTGCCAATCTTTTTTTTATCTTCATTCTTCTTTACATCGCCATTGCCACCATTTTGCAGTTAAGCGGGTACGGGATGAAAGAATTGTTGGCAAAGGTCATCATCATTGCCTTACTGGTCAACTTTAGTTTGATGATCACTAGGGTGGTGATTGATAGTTCAAATATTCTGGCAATGGAGTTTTATAACAAGTTAAGGAATCCTATAGTTGTGGATGAAAAAGGTGGTGAGATTAAGGGTGCAAAAAAACCGTCGTTTTCCGAGGCTTTGGTGGCAGGCATAAATCCCCAGACGCTTTTTAATATAAAAGAAACAGAGGAGCCAGGAACAGAAACTTTCAAACAAGGAGAGACGGACGCCACCCTGATGCAGATTTTTATAATCACTTCAATGGGTTCAATTATGTTTCTGATTATAGCGTTTGTTATGTTTGCGGCGGGGGTTTTATTTGTTATACGGTCTGTGGTTTTGTGGATTTTGATGATTCTCGCGCCCTTGGCCTTTCTTTTTATGATTTTGCCGGCAACAAAGCAATATGCCAGCCAATGGTGGAAAAAACTTTTTGACCAGTCGTTTTTCGCACCGGTCTATTTATTTTTATTTTATCTAGTGGTGAAAATAATTTCAGAAGGCACTTTAATTAAACAACTTAAGACTAATAATCAAACCTTTAGTTCAACCTTTGGTTCGCCCGATAATGCCAATATACAACTGATTTTAAGTTTTGCGCTTTTGATTGTTTTGACAGTTGCTTGTTTAATTGTTGCCAAGCAAATGGGGGCGGTTGGGGCAGGCGCGATGCAGAGCTGGGGGCAAAAGATGAAAGGCAAGGCCCAGGGCTATGCGGGGAAATTATCCGGCAGGATTGCCCGCCGCGCTGTTGCTCCTGCGGCCGAGGCCTTTGCCACTGGCGAGGGCAAGGGTAGAATAACCCGCGCCTTTGCAAGAATGGGAGAGGGGGCGAGAGCAATTCCTTTGGTTGGCGGAATGCTGACGCGGGGAGCAGCCAAAATAGGCGCAGGAACAAGAGAAAGAATAGGTGAAATTCAAAAGAAATATGAAAAATACACGCCAAAAGAACTAAAGAACATGATTCCCACAGTGATGCCGTTTAACAGGGCGGCAATTATTCAGGAATTGGCAAAAAGAGGCGAATTAAAGACTGAACAAGGTCTTGATGAGAATGAGCTCAAGAGAAGCAGAAAGATTATGCAGAGATATGGAATGGATACAAGGGCAATGGACAGGTTAAGGCCAGATATTATTGATGCCACCACTCCTGAAGGTGAAAAACAGAGAGCTGACGCGCTTAAAAAGGCAAATTGGGTTGATATGGATAAGAAAACAGTGGAAAATGTGATGGCTGATAAAGATATGAGAAATGTTGTGATTGCAAATGCTGGTTCTGGTGTTGCCAGAAAAATTTACGAAGAAACCGAATTGGGAACTCAAGAAAAATTCTTCAAGAGTTTGACTGATTTGGATAAGGCAGCCAAGGGTTTTGAGGATATAGCCAAGGCACTTGAAAAATTAGGCAATCATTCAATGGCCTCTTGGGCGAGAGGGCCTATTGGCAGTAAAATTATTGATTCTCATTTAGGAGTTGAACCCTTAAAGAAAGAAGAGGGGCCATTTGAATCACTTGAGCCGGGAACGAAAACTTTTAAATAATTAATTTTATGGCAAAATTAACACCGCAAAAATTAAGAGAGATTTATATAAGCCTGCCAGATGATATAAGGAATGTTCTTTTTGGCGATGAAATTCTGGCAATAATTAAGAATATTAGCCAGAAGCATAATTTAATTTTTGAAAAGACCGGAATTCTTTCTGATGAGATTGGTTCAGTGATGATGGGTTTAAGTTCTTCCCGCGATTTTGCCGCCAATCTGGTTCAGCGGCTGGAGACTGACCAGCAGACTGCTGGAAAGATTGCCGAAGATATTGATGCGCAGATTTTTTCCAAGGTGCGGGAGTCGCTGGGTAAGATCGGAGAATTAAGAATTAAGAATCAAGAATTAAGGGGGGAAACGGGAAAAGATGAAATTCTGAAGGAGATTGAGAGAGACCATGGCGCGGAAGTTGTTTCCCAGCCAGCAGTGGTGAGCAAAGTTGAGCCACATTATCCGGCAGGAGATCCGTATCGGGAAGCAGTTAAGTAAATGTAAAAATCAAAAATCAAAATGCAAAATTACAATGTAAAATCAAAAAATAATTTTAACACTTTAATCTGTCATTTTCCATTTTGATATTTACATTTTACATTTTATGAAGTTAACTTCGGAGCAAATTAAGGAGCGGTTTGAAAAACTTCCAGAGGAGATGAAGGAGGCGATTTTCAGCGTGGATTCAGGAGAGGCCATCATAAGTATTGGCAAGAAATACAAACTGGCTGTTGATAAAATAGGAGAATTGGCTGACGAGATAGGATTGGTGACAATCGGCGCCACCCTTTCTCATGATTTTGTTTCCAATCTTAGCAGGCGGCTGGAAGTGGATAAGGAAACAGCGCGCAAAATCGCGCAGGAAATAAACGAGCAGGTTTTTGCGAAAATAAGAGAAAGACTGAAGAAAAATTAAAAATCAAAAATCAAAATGCAAAATTACAATTTAAAATTTAAAAATTATTTTAACACTTTAATCTGTCATTTTCCATTTTGATATTTACATTTTCCATTTTTATATGAGATATCAGGTTCCACAATTTATTGAGATAGAGAGCAAGATTTTCGGGCCTTTGACCCTGAAGCAATTTATTTATTTATTGGGCGGAGCGGGAATAATTTTTCTTTTCTACGTCACCCTGCCCTTTTTCCTGATGATATTGTTTAGCCTTCCTGTTGCCGGATTTAGCTTGGCCCTTGCCTTTTACAAGGTGAACAACCGGCCATTTATCAAGATTCTGGAAAACGCCCTTAAATATTTTTTTTCCAGCAGGCTGTATTTATGGAAAAAAGTCCAGCCCAAAGCCGGCCTGCCCAAGGCAGGTGAGCCCCAGCCCAAGGCTGGCGAGCAACCGGTTTATGTTCCCAAATTCACCCAGAGCAAACTGAAAGAATTGTCCTGGAGTTTGGATATAAAGGAGAAGGTAGAATAAAATTCAAAAATCAAAAATCAAAATGCAAAATGACAGTGCAAAATTTAAAAATGAGTTTAAGAAAAGATTATATCAGTGGGTTTTGCAATTGATAAAATTCATAGATAAACTCCCAAAAGATTCTGTTTGCAGTGTTATGGGTAAACAACTTTTAAGAAGCGGAACAAGTATTTTGGCAAATTATATTGAAGCAAATTCAGCAAGTTCAAGAAGAGATTTTATCAATTTCTTTACGCATTCTTTGAAATCCGCTAATGAATCCAAGGTTTGGCTTACCTTACTAAGAGATACTGACAAAGGCGACAAGGATGAATTAAAATGGTTGTTGGACGAATTAATCGAAATAGCTAATGTATTAGCATCGAGTATTTTAACATTAAAGGGCAAAAAATGATTTTAACATTTTAATTTGTCATTTTTAATTTTGATATTTAAATTTTACATTTAATATTATGGTTATTGCAAAAGCGACACAGGAGATTATTCCAATCAAGGAAATACGGGAGGGAGTGATCGTCTTAAAGGACGGCTCGTTAAAGATGGTGGTGATGGCCTCGAGTTTGAATTTTGCCCTCAAGTCAGAGGACGAGCAGAACGCCACCATTCTTCAGTATCAGAATTTTTTGAATTCCCTTGATTTTCCCATCCAGTTTTTCATTGAATCAAGAAAATTGAACATCAATCCCTATCTTGCCAATCTTCAGAGCGCGGAAAAAGAGCAGGCAAACGAACTGCTTAAAATCCAAATCAGAGAGTATATGGAATTCATCAAAAATTTCGTCAAATCCACGGACATTGTTTCCAAAAGTTTTTACATCGTGGTTTCTTACAAGCCTTCCTTTGCCAGCGGCCAAAAGGGAATCTTTGCCGGGCTCTTGGGTAAAAAAACCGCCAGCCAAAAAATCAGCGACCAGAAAGACCAGTTTGAGGAAAACAGGCTTCAGCTCCAGCAAAAGGCGGATATGGTCAAACAGGGACTGGCAAGGTGCGGGGTGCGGGTGGCGCCCCTGGCCACCGAGGAATTGATAGAGTTGTTTTATAAATTATACAATCCAGGCGAACTGGAGAAAGAGTTGGTGTAAAAAAATGCAAAAATCAAAAATCAAAATGCAAAATTACAATGTAAAATCAAAAAATAATTTTAACACTTTAATCTGTCATTTTCCATTTTGATATTTACATTTTAATTTTTTTATATGGCTTTTTTAGATATTTTCAAATCAAAACCAAAGGAAGAGGAGCAGATTCTGCCCATTATTCCGCAGGAGATTTATGAAACCGGAGTCTTGCAGCTTCAGGATATCATCGCTCCTTCCGCCTTTCAGATAAATCCCAATTACCTTCGCGTCGGATCCAAGGTGGCGCGGGTCCTCTTTGTGATGTCTTACCCGCGCTTTTTGGCAAGCAACTGGTTTTCGCCGGTTATCAATCTGGACAAGGTTTTTGACATTTCCATTCTCATTCATCCGGTGGACACTGTTTCCACCCTGCGCCAGATGCAGAAAAAGGTGGCCGAGGTTCAGTCCCAGATCCACATGCGGGAGGAAAAGGGGCTGGTGCGCGACCCGATTTTGGACACTTCTTACCAGGACCTTGAGGATTTGCGAGACAAACTTCAGCAGGCTCAGGAAAAACTTTTTAATGTCGGGCTTTACATCACCATGTATGCTGACGACCTAGAGGGGCTTGATAAATTGGAAACAGAGATCCGGTCAATTCTGGAATCAAAACTTGTTTATGTGAAGCCCGCGCTTTTCCAGCAGGTGGAGGGTTTTGAGAGCGCCTCTTTGCCCATTGGCGTTGACAAATTGGGCATCAACAGCCCGCTCAATTCCGCTCCGATTTCCAGCCTCTTCCCCTTTGTTTCCTTTGATCTCTCCTCGGACAAGGGGATACTTTTCGGCATCAACCGGCACAACAACAGTCTGGTTCTCTTTGACCGGTTTTCTCTGGAAAATTACAATTCCGTGATTTTTGCCAAATCCGGCTCAGGCAAATCATATGCCACGAAATTGGAAATTTTGAGGACATTGATGTTTGACACCGATGTCATCATCATTGACCCGGAGAAAGAATATAATTATCTGGCTGAGGCGGTTGACGGCAGGTATTTTAACATCTCTCTGACCTCCACCCATCACATCAATCCCTTTGACCTGCCGCCAGTGGGAGAGGATGAATCGCCCACTGATGTGCTTCGTTCAAACATCATTGCCCTGGTCGGCCTTTTCAGAATGATGCTCGGCGGTTTGACGCCTGAGGAGGACGCCATTATGGACAAGGCCATTGCTGAAACTTACGCCAGCCGGGACATCACTCCTGATGCTGATTTTTCCAGCGCCGCTCCGCCCACGCTTTCTGATTTGGAATTGATTCTGGCGGGAATGGAGGGCGGCGAATCCCTGGCCCAGCGCCTGAGCAAATACACCAAGGGAACCTGGGCGGGATTTTTGAATCAGCCCACCAATGTGGACATCAACAGAAAGATGGTTGTTTTTTCCATCAGGGATATGGAGGACGAGCTGAGGCCCGTGGGGATGTATTTGATCACCCATTACATCTGGAACGCGGTGAGGAAGAAAATAAGAAAGAGACTGCTGGTGATTGACGAGGCCTGGTGGATGATGAAATTTGAGGATACCGCCTCGTTCCTCTACGGCATTGCCAAGCGGTGCAGAAAATATTATCTGGGCCTGGCCACCATCACCCAGGATGTGGGAGATTTTTTGAGGTCTCCCTATGGCGGGCCCATCATCACCAACTCGGCCATTCAGATATTATTGAAGCAGTCGCCGGCCACCATTGACACGGTGCAAAAAACTTTCAATCTCACGGAGGAGGAAAAATTTTTACTGCTGGAATCTGATGTGGGGGAGGGGATATTTTTCGCCGGCCTCAAGCATGTGGCGATAAAGATTTTGGCGTCATACACAGAGGATCAGATAATAACATCCGACCCGTCGCAATTATTGTCAATCAAAAAGGCGAAGGAAGAGATTGCTGCTGCACAGCAATAAAATGCAAAAATCAAAAATCAAAATGCAAAATTACAATGTAAAATTAAAAAATTATTTTAACATTTTGATTTGTCATTTTTAATTTTGATATTTAAATTTTAATATGAACGATATTTCAACAATTGAAGAACAAAGTTGTTTCTTTATTTCGGCCCAAAAAGCAAGGGAAACGAGTTGATGAAAATCGGTTTGCCCATGGGGGTGGGAACGATTGCAGATTTTTTTCTAAGCATATTGCCGGTAAATATCGCGGGCGCCCTAATCAGAATCGCCCTTGATTAAAATATGGTAAACCCCGTTAGAAATTTACAATAAATTTCTAACGGGGTAAAATAAAAATGATGCGGAAAAATATTATTGTCATTATTATCGTCATTATTGCGGCAATCATTACAGCCAACCACACACAAGCCATTGGCACTGATTTTTCCATTGACCTTATTCCCTCTGACCCTGTCCCCAACACTGAAACGCGCGCCAGAATCTCCAGTCTTCATTTTGACGCCAATCGCGCCAAGATCACCTGGGAGCTGGATGGCAAGGCTCTGCTGAGCGGCATGGGCGAAAGGGATTTCACCTTTACCAGCCCTGAGTTGGGGAAGGAGAGACGGCTTACGGTATATGTGATAACTAGCGAAGGCGGCCAAGCCAAAAAAACCCTCAATCTCATTGGCCATGATATTGACCTTTTATGGGAGGCCCTGACTTACACTCCGGTCGGTTATAAAGGAAGGGCGGCGCCGGTTATTGAATCTTTTGTAAGGGTGGCGGCAATTCCTCATCTTTTTTCCAAAGGCAAGGAAATAGCGGGCTCGGATTTGATTTACGAATGGTATCTGAATTTCAAAAAAGACATTCCTGCCTCAGGCGCGGGGAAGAATTCCTTCACCTTTCAACTTAGAGATTTTGACGATTTTGATGTTGTTCTCAAGGTTTCCAGCAGAGACAATGGCGCTGTTTTTGAAAAGGGCTTTACTCTTTCTGCTGACAGCATCAGCACAAAGCCGAAAATCCTGTTTTATGAAAACAATCCTCTGGAGGGGCCGCGCTACAACAAGGCCCTGGCAAGGGAAATTGTTTTGTCTAACGGAGAGATCGGTATCAGGGCCGAGCCGTTCTTTTTTTCCAATCCAGCTCTGGAAAGGCTTTCCTATGAGTGGACTATGAATGCGCAGAAAATTTTTCCCGAGAAGTTTGCCAATGTTCTTTCTTTGCGCGCCGGCGGCGGGGCAGGCAGGTCTGTCATTAACTTGAGAATAAGCAACCCAATGAATCTTTTGCAAACAGCGGAGGAAAAGATAGAGATACAATATTAAAATCAA
>JACQXW010000026.1 GCA_016208535.1 Candidatus Terryibacteriota bacterium | reverse complement strand
TTCCGACTTGCAAAAGAAGCTACGAACATGGAATAATTACTACAACAACCTTGAACACTGCGGGTTGAACGGAAAAACACCCAATGAATTTTTGAGAGATTATCAGCTAATCAATCCGCCAAAAGTGTGTGCCTAAAACAATAAAAAGAGCTTATCAACTAGATAAGCCCTTATTTTTTATTATTCTAAAGGTAGATCGTAGATATTTTTTATATCCACCACCTGTTTAAGAATAGAGGAGATTTTTTCTGTGCCAATCACTGAAGCAACTTTTTTCCGGTTCTTGGCTTCTTTTATAAGGTACGTCATATGGCGGTCATGCCCAACCATCACAATGTCCGTAATCTCATCAAATAAACAGAATTTCATTCCTGTCTGGATAATATTTATATCAACAGTGTCTTCAAGTTTATCAGAATCATCTTTCATTTTTTGGCAAAGAATGATTTCAAAACCCAGATTATTTAGATCATCTGGTAAGGAATAGACATAGTGATCAGGAATAAAGACGAATGCAAAAACTATCTCTCCGAACTCAGATAAAAGCTGATGCAATTTTTTAAAGTCTATTATTTTTCCTTGGTCTACCGCATGTCTTGATATATTCTCAAAATCAATCAAGGCGATTATCTTTTTTCTCTTCTTTTTTCCAAACATATTTCACCTCCTTGTTTTTGTGGTGGACCGGGTGCGGAAACAATTTCCGCACCCGGGTTGAGAGTCATTTCTGAGCGTAGTACGCTGCCATGGCAGCGCGTATGGTCTTGAGCAGTCGCTCGGCGAACTCATAAGACTCGTCGCCAATATGGTTCGGAATCCCATTCTTATACCACCCGAACGGAATCCACTGATTCTTAAAACCCCGGAGCCACTTTAAACTGCCAGCGCCGTCAAGAACGCGAATGACATTTACCTCAAGTCCGTCTCTCTGTTTTTCTTTTCTCAGAGAGATGAGCCCCGCTCCCTCCTGCCACTGCCGGCCGGAATCATCTACTCTCTTGGGAAAATACAAAACATATTCCCCAATATCTCCCTGCTTAAAAAAAGAGAGAGCAGGCCTGCCCTCGGCCTTGATTTTTGAAATCTCAGCGTTTATTTGGGCGGCCCTGGACTTACGAACAGAATAAAGATATTGCCCAAGCACTGATTCCAAGGCCATCTGGCCCTTGGATTTTACCTCGCCCTCTGCCGGATGAAAAGGCACGTAAACCTTTCCAAAAAAGAACTGCACTCCAGTCGGGACCTTGTTGCCCCATTCCTTTTTTCTTTTCTCCGCCTCCTCTTCAGAAAGCAGAGAATACCGGCCGCGCTGAACCACTTCTTTTAAGATGAGTTCAGCATTATCAGATGTCTGGGGCGCAGTGCGTATCTGCTCCAACAAGACCGAAAAGTCCAGATGAGCTGCAAGCGTTGAATCGCCGCCAGCTTCCACGAGTGCTTGCTCTTTGTTTTGTAAATCTTCAATCTCCTTCGCAAGCTCTTTAGAAAGCGGCCCGTGAAAGGCCACCAGCTTTATCTCGTTGATCCGTTTCCGGATCTTAAGCAATATCAGGGCCGCACTTCTGCACCACTCATCTTTTCTTTTGGCCTCTTCGGCATCAGCCGCTATTTGCTCAGGAGTTTTTTCCTGAATCTTAAATTGGCTAAGGTCTGGGAGCCTGCTGCCGTTGCCGCCATTGCCTTTTCTTTTCACTTCTTCCGCCTTTTTCAAGGCGTTTGCAATTGCACTCATTTCATACCTCCAAAATTCAAAAGTTTTTCAATCAAACATCTTCAAAAGACTAAACTTGTCCGCCTCTGACGAAAATCTCCTTTCTTTAATTGTTAAAGAACTGTATAAAACAGTTTAATAAAACTATACACTATTTAGATAAAAAGTCAAATCGGGCCGCCGAGAATCGAACTCGGTCTTTACGCACCCGAAGCGCACGTACTACCGGTATACTACGGCCCGTTGTTTATTGTTTACGGAAGAAATTTTATAGTATTTTTAATTTCAGTCAGATAATCGCTACGGGAAAATTTAATCATAAAATAATAACTGTCAATATTATCGACGACAACAGGCTTGGGATATTTTACAATCAATCCGGCCCTCGCCGCCCCCTCGCCTTTTTGAGAAACAATCAAGCGCGCCTCCTGGCCGGCGGCAGTGGTCTTGCTCGCGCTCGGATTCCTCCCGAAATTTTCAAAATTTCTGGCAATAATTTCCTGGGACACCATTTCATCAATCGTATTTGCTTTGAATTTTCCGGCAGGATCTGTATACCATCCTTTTAAGGTTGCTACCAGAAGATCGCCGCTAATATTAAGATAACTTTCCTTGAGAATCCAAGAGGAGGGATGCTGCAATTCCACTTTGTATTTAGCGCTTCTGTACGTCTTCCAGTTTGAAATCTGGGTTTTTGGCGCCTGCTGCTGGCCAGCGGGCGCGGCGGAGGTTGCGGTTGTGGTTGCCTGTTCAACTGCTTGCTCTTGCTGGCTAGCTCCTGGTGGCGCGGGAATTTCTTGTTTTTTTGATTTGTAATACCAAATCCCGCCAATAACAGCCAAAATGATAATTATTAACAATATCGCCTTTATAAAACCTTTTTCTTTCCCCATGATTTTATTATAATCCCTTTATCTAAAAAGAAAAGCTGGCGTATTTCCGCCAGCTTGCGCAGAGATCAGGGATGAATTTTTACATACCATCCCTCTATCTCAAAATCCTCGGTAGGTCTTTTGTCCTGCCATAACTTTCCAGGGCCCACCCATTTAATTTTTCTCCACTCACCGTCAATTTTCTCATACCCAAACGACTTATTAGAAAGTTGTTTTTTGCATTCAGGGTTAAGGCAGGATGGCCATTCATGTTTTTTAAAAATAGCGATTAGCCAAGCCTGCACAGAAATCAATATTCCGCAATGCTCGCAAACGCCAAAGCTTTCTGGCGAGTGCGAAAGCTTTCCTGAATTATTTACTACAACATCTGCCACAATTTACCTCCTTTAAAAGATTTATTTAAAGTCCAAACTATCTTAATTTCTATCATTAAGTATTTTAAAAGTCAACAAACAAATAATAGGTGCCTAGAGAGAATCGAACTCTCGATACCAGTTCCACAAACTGGAGTTTTGCCACTAAACTATAGGCACCATTTTAATTAACTTACAACTAACAACATACAACCAGCAACAAATAACTTGCAACAAAAGTTGTCAGTTGTTAGTTATTGGTTGTTGTAAGTTATTCTAATTTAAAAACCTTTGCGTGCTCGTGGGTTTTTTCATTAACCTTCACCGCCACCTCCTCGCCTTCCTTGCCTGACTGAACCTTTTTATGGTCAACTTCCATAGAATCAACTGTCTGCTCAAAATCGCTTTCGCCGTGGACAAATTTCACCCTATCGCCCACCTTGAGGTTATCAGTCAATCTTATCACTGCCACCATAGCCTTATCAAAATAATGCACCACTTTGCCAATTTCCTTTTCCATAGATTTAAATAAAATGGCCAATAATCGACCTTATGCTTAAATTTTAGTTCATCAAACTATTAAGGTCAATTAAGAGTAATTTTCTTACTGTTTGATAATCTTTGTCTGATAAATCCTTTTTTACTTCATCAATATTTTCCATTAATGTATTTAGTTTCATATTGGCGCTTTCCAGGATGCTGGCCCTAAATAAATTTTTGGCATCTTTGCTCTCCAATACTCTCTGAATTCCGGATAAATTTTTACTGAAATTCTCAAACCATTCTTCCTGATTCTCTGTAGAATAGTTATTAATTTCTTCCATATAAGACCCAATTTCATTTTCCTTAAATTTTTCCATAAAAATTTTCTTCTTTGCATCCGCCTGGACTCGAACCAGGAACCGCAGAGGTATAAGCTCTGTGCTCTAACCAATTGAGCTACGGATGCATTTATTTAATTATAAATATCGTGATCGCCAACATCAACAAAAACAATTTCTTTTTCGCTGACAAAATCAAACATTATTCTACACGAACTGGAAATTTATGAGTTTTTAATTGCGAATCAAAAGGATTTTTGCGAAAAATTTTCTCTCTTTTCTTGGCCTGACTTTTGAGTTCTTTTGATAATTTTTTATAAGATTTGTTAAATCTGGAACTAAAGAAAATTCTCATATTTAATCAAGGTCAGTAAGTGATTTCAATAATTTTAACTTCCCTGTTTTTTTCTCTTGCTTGTAAATTCTAATTGCCTCGTCAATATCTTTTTCTTCTGCCAGTCTTTTTTCAGTAAACTTTTTCCATTGCAAAAATTCATTGTAAATCACCTTAGGAATTACAACTAAATCGTCTTTACTTGCCACGCTTTTAGGTATAATAAATGTTTGAGTATTCATAATTTTAATATTAATCCAATAAACAAAAAATGCAACTCAAAAATTGTTTATACTTCTATTTTCCTTTCCTTTAATTTTATCCCGAACGATTTTAAAATACCATCGAACTCTTCGCGCTCGATTGTTTCTTTTTCAATAAGTTCATTGGCAATTCTCTCCAAGGCCTCGCGGTATTTTATCAAAACATTCTTGGCGCGCTTATTGGCATCATTCATTATTCTTTTTACCTCCCGGTCAATCTCCTTTGCCACCTCCTCGGAATAATTTTTTCCTGAAGAAAAATCTCTGCCCAAGAAAATCATTTCCTCTCTGCCTTCAAATGCCACCGGCCCCATCTTGTCAGACATCCCGTATCTGACAACCAAATCCCGCGCAATCTCAGTGGCGCGATAAATATCATCCCCGGCGCCGGTGGTCAAATCATTAAACACCAGTTTTTCCGCAGTATAACCTCCGAGAAAAACCGCCAGTTCATCAAGAAAATGTTTTTTGGAATAAAGATGCCTTTCCTCAAGTGGCAGTTTTAAAGTATAGCCGGCTGCCTTGCCACGCGAAACCAAAGAAATTTTGTGCACTGGGTCGGCATAGAGTAGAACCGAAGCCACCAAAGAATGGCCGGCCTCGTGAAAGGCAGCGATTTTCTTTTCCTCTTTCGTCAAAAGATGGCTCTTGCGCTCTGGGCCAAGCATCACCTTTTCAATGGAACGAATGAGGTCATACTGGCTCACCTTTTTTCTGTTTTCCCGCGCGGCAAAAATGGCTCCCTCGTTCATTAAGTTCTGCAAATCAGCTCCGGAAAAACCAGGCGTCCTCTCGCTAATCACTCTTAAATTCACATCCTCTCCCAAGGGCTTTTTAACAGCATGGATATTGAGAATTTCCTCCCGGTCTTTGACATCAGGCAGATCCAGAATCACCCGGCGATCAAACCTGCCCGGCCTGAGCAGGGCTGGGTCCAAAACATCCGGCCTGTTGGTGGCTGCCATGACAATCACTTTTTCGTGCGGCTCAAATCCGTCCATCTCCACCAGAATCTGATTCAGGGTCTGCTCCCGCTCATCATGACCGCCGCCCAGACCCGCTCCTCTCTGCCTAGCCACCGCGTCAATCTCATCCACAAAAATAATCGCCGGCGCCGCCTTTTTGGCGTCTTTAAAAAGATCACGCACCCTGCTGGCGCCAACGCCCACAAACATTTCCACGAATTCCGAACCGGAAATATGAAAAAATGGCACACCAGCTTCGCCGGCAACAGCCCGGGCCAATAAAGTTTTTCCCGTGCCAGGCGCGCCCATTAAAAGAACTCCCTTGGGAATGCGCGCGCCAATATCCAAAAATTTTTTGGGATTTTTCAAAAACTCCACAATCTCCATTAATTCCTCTTTTGCCTCGTGAACCCCTGCCACATCCTTAAAAGTCACCCTCTCCTTGAGATTGCCCGGCTCCACCATCCGCGCCCGGGATTTGCCAAAACTGAAAGCCTGCAAACTGGTGCTCTTTACCTGACGCGCCATCAGCCAGAAAAAGAAAATGATTAAAAACAATGGAAGCAAAAAGGGCAGGAGACTACCGAACCAAAACCAAAGGCCCGAGGGATTTTTAACAGCCATACTAACCTTGACCAGCTGGTCTTTGGAAACATTGTAATTCGAAAGGGTCTGAGACAAGGAAGTTTCCGCCTCTTTTTTTGCGCTTTTGATTGAATCGTCCTGAAAAATAATTTTTAGGTCTTCGCCCTTTACTTCAATTGCCTTAATATTCCCGGCATTTATCTCCTGGACCAATTGGGAAATGGAAATTTCTTTCGGCAGGCTGGTTTGTTCTGCAACCAAAGAATAAACCCCGGCAATGAGCATAAAAATCAGGAGAACTGTAATAATATTTTTTGAGAAATTCTTCATAAATAATTATAGTCAGTATATAATAAAGTATGTAAAATGTCTATATTACTGGAAAACAAAAAGGCGTTTTTTGACTACGAAATCCTTGAAACATTTGAGGCGGGGTTGGTGTTGCATGGGTGGGAGGTAAAATCGCTAAAAAACAAGCGGGGAAATTTGGCCGGTAGCCGAGCCATCATCAGAGGCGGGGAAATTTTTTTGGTGGGACTGGACATCCTACCCTACCAGCCGGAAAATATGCCAAAGGATTTTGAAAAAGAACGGACAATTAAACTTTTATTGCAGAAAAAAGAGATAAATTCGCTTGAAGGCAGATTAACGCAAAAAGGATTGACAGTAGTGCCGTTAAAATTGTATACTAAAAATGGAAGAATTAAGATAGAACTGGCCTTAGTAAAAGGCAAAAAGAAATTTGAAAAAAGGGAATCAATTAAAAAACGAGAGGCAAAGAGAGAGATGGAAAGAGCGATGAAATCACGTTAGAAATAAGGGGATGATCGGCCTCGACAAAAAGATTGCTCCAAGTTGCGCAAGTCGAGTATTCTAAAATCTCGAAAAACTTTTAGAAAGCTGATAAGTGCAAACTTATTCAAAACACCTGCTTTAGCATACGCTTAAAGCAGCGTCTCCCCTCTTGACTCCTGATGGAGAGGACGAGATGTTATTTATCAGGACAGGAAACGCGGGGTCTCGACGCCTTTCCGAAAAATTAGAGAATCGGAGCGCAGAGATTTTGCTTGTTTAACACTTTGCGTTCTTAAAGCAAACAAATAAGACAAACTTGTAGAAGTAATTTGGAAAACTTTTTGCACGGCGGTTCGATTCCGCCCATCTCCACAAAATATAAATAATTTGCTACAATAAAATCCTATTAAGAAACCGCGTATCAACAACCAAATAACCGCAGCTGAATTAAGGGTGATCGGCCCAAACGGCGAGAATTTCGGCGTTCTTAAGATTTCTGAAGCCATTGCCAAGGCAAGAGAGACAGAACTGGACCTGATAGAAATAGCGCCAACTGCCAAACCGCCGGTTGCCAAAATAATGGACTATGGAAAATATCTATATCAGGAGGAGAAAAAAACGCGGCAGGCAGGAAAAAAATCTCATGAAGTGGAAACCAAAAGCATCCAGATAGGAATCGGCACTTCCCAGCACGATCTGGAGCTGCGGGCGAAAAAAATTGCTGAATATTTTAAGGAAGGCAACCGGGTGAAAATCGACCTTATTTTAAAAGGAAGAGAAAAGTATCTGGATAAAAATTTTCTCAATGAGCGCCTCAACCGGCTCTTGCATCTTATTGGAGAAAATTATAAGATTGCCGATGGGCCAAAAAAAGGACCAAGAGGATTAACGGTTATTATAGAATATGTCAAAAACAAATAAATCATTATCAAAGCGCTTGAAAATTACAAAAAAGGGCAAGGTCTTGGCGCGCACAGCCGGGCATTGCCATTTTAATGCCAAGCAAAAAAGATCAAAGCAGTTAACAGGCAAAAGACTGCAGAGTTTTGATATTAATAAAAAAGAATTAGGGAAATATCTTCCTTTAAACTAAAATGACACGGGTTAAGCGGGGAATAATTTCAATGAAGCGGAGACGAAAAGTCCTTAAACAGGTAAAGGGTTTCCGTTTCGGAAGAAAATCAAAAGAGCGTCAGGCAAAAGAGGCGATTTTTCATGCCGGCGTGCACGCCTTTCACGACAGAAGAAAAAAGAAACGAAATATGAGAAAATTGCACCAGATAAAAATCAATGCTGCTGCCAGAACTCAAGGAATCTCTTACAGCAAACTCATCGACAAATTAAAAAAGGCCAATATTGCCTTAGATAGAAAAATTCTCTCTCAATTGGCAGAAAAAGAGCCTCTGATTTTTTCTAAAATTTTAGAACAATGTTGATTGGAGTCCGCCATCCGCCAGTTGGCGGAGCGGATTTATTTCCTCTTTTTCTCTAAAGATAGAAATCTTTCCGTACTCGCCATCATAACCGGGACGGATATTCACTTTCCCCTCTCTCACCCGCCTTATCGCCTCAGCAATTCTTTCATTACTTGCCTTTTTAATATCATCGTAAGACGCATCAATTAAAACATTAAACTCTCCGCCTAAACCAGCCACCAATTTTTCATACGCCTCACCTACTTTTTTTGATTTTGGCCCGACACCAAAGGCCTCGCCGATAATTTCATCAAGCGGAATCAAATTTTTAAAAGGGATTGCGTTGATTGGCTTCTCGTCCTTTTTTCTATCAGATAACTCCCCCACCCTGTTCAAAACTCCGACAGTGATCTTCTTTCCGCAAACCGGACAGAGATTATTGTGTTTTTTTGTTTCCTCAGGCGAAAAATAAACATTGCAGAGCCGATGGCCGTCATAATGGTATTTGCCCTCCTCAGGGAAAAATTCCACGGTATATAAAAATTTTTCAGGGTCTTTGCTTTTGATGGCGTCGATAATCCCGCCATAAGATAATTCGCAGTCAAAAACATTCGCCTCCCGGCCGAGTTTTTGCAGGGAATGAGAATCGGAATTGGAAATCAAAGAAATTTTATCAAGGGCTGATAGCCGCCAATTCATTGCCGGGTCGCTACTTAAACCAGTTTCAATGGCAAAAATATGCGGGGACATTTCGTCAAAACATTCCTCAATGGAATCAAAGCCGGACATTGAACCGAAAATTGAAAACCATGGCGTCCAGGCATGGGCAGGCACGAGCGCGCAACGCGGATCCGCATCTAAAATGATTTTAAGCAGTTCTTTGGAATCCAGTCCCAGTATGGGCCGGCCGTCTGATTTTAAATTTCCTATCCAGCCGAGTTTGGTATTAATTTTCTCCACCGCCTCAATGGACGGTGCAAAAACCAGATGATGTATTCTCCGCGCCCTGCCGGCCTTTGAATAGATGAGAGAAATTTCCGCAGTGAGTATAAACCTAGTGGCTAGTGTCTGATGGCTGGTGGCTAGTTTATATAGTCCGCCTTCTGCTGGTTCTAACTTTGTTTTAATATCATTAAACCATTGGGGATGGGTAAAATCTCCCGTACCCATCACCTGAATTCCCTTTTTCTGCGCCCAAAGAGAAATATTCTCAAAAGTCATCTCCGGCGACACCGCCCGCGAGTATTTTGAATGAATATGCAAATCCGCAATAATTTTCATAAATTTATCTTAAAATATTCTCCAGAGTTCGTAGATGGCGCCGCTAAGAACTCCGACCAGCACCAACCTTTCAAACAGGCGGGTTGGCTTCATATATTCGCCTTTGTCAGGCTTAAGCAAATCACCCGGGTCGCCTGCCGCTATTCTCTTTCTCATACTCCTTGCTATAAGGATTATAAGAACACCCGCTGTGCCCAAACCCAGGGCGCCGATAAAACTTATAGTTCTTACAAAATCAACCGCGCCAAGCAAAAATAATCCCAGGGGCGGAATAACGGTAAAAAACCAAGACGAAAATCCTGAAACCCCGTAATCATATCTAAAAATATTTCTCATATTAACCGCCAACGCCAAAAATGAGGTAAAGACTGCTAAAAATCCGATAAGAGAACCAACCAGAAACGCCCTGTTGCCGAGAATTTTCGCAATGCCGGAAAGCGCGTCAGGGGTGGTGCTGTTATTTCCAGCGCCCCAAACAGCAAGGCCGAATATGAGCGAAAACAGCGCGCATAAAACCGTGCTTACCCAAATAACTCTTTTTAAATGTTTGAGCGGAAACGAGGAAAACAAATCTCTGACCTCTGGTATGACAGCCGCTCCTCCCAAGGCGAATATCCATACTCCGTAAGGCAAAAACCAGTCGTTGTTAAAACTAAAATAAAGATTGGAAAAAAAATTATCAATTTTTATGGCAGGCAGGGCGATAAAAAGCAAATAGATAATGAAGCCGAAAATCGGAACGGTCAGATAAAAATTAATATCCGCGATTTTTTTAAAATTAAAGGCGACAAAAATTCCAGAAACAATAAAAAATAAAATTGAAATTTCAAATCTATACGACCCGTGGTTGAAGAAATTAGAGATAAATAAGCCGCCCAAGAGACCGTAAACAAGCAAAGAGCCGTAATAAGAAGCGAGTGTGGTTAAAAAAGCGAAGTGCTTTGTTTTATTTCCCAAAAAAATGCCGGCATAACCGGTGAATCTGTGTTTGCCTCTGGTATAATAAGCCACTTCTCCGTACAAAAAACCAAGAGCAATGGTTATAAAAAGAGCAATGGCAAAATGAACCATTCCCCAAAATAAACCTGAGTGGCTGAACGCGTACGGCAGGGCGAAAATGCCGGCGCCAAAAATCATCCCCACCAGCATCCCAATCCCCTTTAAATAGAGTTGAAACATTTATTAAACAATCTTGTCTTTTTTGATTATTTCAATCAGTCTTTCCACCAGTTTTTTAGGATCAGAATCAAAGATGACTTTCCCTGGCCCGCGGTGCGATTCTTTTATAATTTTATCTATCAATTCATCTGTTCCCCAGCTCCCTTCAAGAATACCAATGGGCTTGTTATCCTCATAGGCAATGGTAAATTCATTGAGCGTACCCATTCTTCCGCAACCCACTATCACAGCATCAGACGAACGCGTTAAAAGAAGATTTCTTCCAGAATAGCCAAAGCCGGTATAGATGATAAGGTCTTGATATTCCAGAGGGAGTTTATATTCCTCAACATGCTCTCTTTCTGTGGAGGCAGGTGAAAGGCCGATGGAAATTCCGCCTTCCTCTTTGGCACCCATGGCCGCCCACAAGGGAAAACCAGTGGTGGCGCCGGAAACCAGAACCGCGCCCTGGCGGATAACTTCTCTGCCTAATTCCTTTGCCTTTTCCAAGGCATCAGGCCCGCAATGGTCTGTCTCTGCCGCTCCAGAAACGCAAATTTTTATTTTCAGATGAGGATGTCTTGTTTTATTCGGCATAATAATCGCATTATATCATATTTCATAACTTTCTCCAAATTTCGGCGCCAGGGCGTCAATTCCCAAGTAATCGCGCAGGCGCTGGGTGAAAAACAAACTTGATTTTAGTTCGCCATGGACAACAAAAACTTTTTTCAAACTGTCAGCCGTGTTTTTCGTAAAATTATAGAGCGCCTCCCTGTCAGGATGAGAGGAATAACCGCTGATCTTCTCTATCTTTGCCTCAACTAAAACCTTTTCTCCAAAAATACTTACCATCTTTGCCTTTTCCGCCAACTGCCTGCCTAAAGAACCAACAGCCTGATAACTCACCAAAAGCACGGCGCTGTTCTGGTTAGAAAGATTTTGGCGAAGATGGTGCAAAATTCTTCCGCCATTGCACATGCCAGAGCCGGCAATTATTATCTTTGGCGGGGGAATATTGCCGATTTCTTTTGATTCTTCGGTTGTAAGAGTTTGTTTCAATCCCGGGAAATTAAAAATATCGTCTTTATATAAAATCTTTTTTGCCTCCTCATTGTAATATCGGCTGTATTCCTTATAAATTTTTGTGGCCTGGATGGATAGGGGGCTATCCAAAAAAACCGGCACCCGCGGTATCCTCCCGTGCTCCACCAATTCATTTAGCTGAAAGAGAATCTTTTGCGTGCGTTCAAGAGAAAAGGCCGGAATCATTAAAACGCCTTTATTATGAACAACATCTTCTATGGTTCTTTCCAATTTTAATTCTGCCTCTTTGCTACTTTCATGAACGCGGTCTCCGTAGGTGCTCTCGATTATCAAAAAATCAGCGTCTTTAATTATTTCCGTGTCATTGAGCAAGGGCTCGGGAGAGTTGCCAAGGTCGCCGGTAAAAACAATTTTTCTACTGCCTGCAACAATCTCTGCTATAGTTGAACCAAGAATGTGGCCGGCGTCCCTGAATTTTATCTTCAGGCCGTTTAAAGCAAATTCCTGACAATATTCAATCTCTTCCCATTGTGCCATCGCCCTTTCCACATCCTTCTCGGTATAAATCATCTCTTTTTCTCCGCTCCTCTTTACCTCTTTTTCCAAAACTCCCAAGCTGTCTGTGAGCATCAATTGACTGAAGGAACGGGTGGCTGGAGTGGAAAAAATTTTCCCTCTAAAACCATCGCGCACCAGTTTTGGTATTCTGCCAATATGGTCAAGGTGGGCGTGGGTGACAATAAGGCCGTCTATTTCCGAGGGGTTGTAGAAAAAAGGTTTACGATTTCTCTCCTCATTGATTCGCGATCCCTGAAAAAATCCGCAGTCAATTAAAATTTTGGATGAAGGCGTTTCCAATAAATAATTAGAGCCAGTCACTTCCTGACTGGCGCCCCAAAAAGAAAGTTTTAATTTTTCTGCCATTATTATTAAATCTTATCATTATTTACAAAAAATAAAAATCCCGCTAAAGGCGGGACTCTTATTAGACTATTGGAGAATCGGAAAACATAACTCTCCCAGCGAAAAGCTAGGTGGGTGCCCGCAACTCCGACGTAAAGTCGGAGAAATATAGGGCTCCCAAGATGTTTAAAACAGTCTAGGAAGTTATGCTCCAGTTTTTAAACTCCAATAGTCTGATTATATTATACGCTCATCTTCGGAGTAAATCAATTCAAAGTCAATTTTTTTATACTCAAAAAGCTCGTCTTCATTGAAAAATCTGTATATTTCTGTTTCGGCAATTTCCGGGGACTCAGAGCTATGAATAATATTGCACTGGTTGCTCATTGAAAAATCCCCCCGGATACTGCCGGCATCTGCCTCATAACCCTTGGTGGGACCGACAATCAATCGCGTGGCGGAAACGGCGTTTTTGCCGGCCAAAACCATAGCCACCACTGGCGAACTTTGCATATATTTTTTAATACTCTCAAAAAATGGCTTGTCCTTGTGATGGCTGTAATGCTCCTCAATTTTTAAATCATCAATGGCCATCATTTTCAAACCGACAATTTTGAGCCCCTTCCGCTCAAAACGATTAATAATTTCGCCCAACAAGTTTCTCTGCAAAGCGTCGGGCTTGATGATAATTAAAGTTTTTTCGTGTGCCATGTTTTGTATCTTAATTTTTTTTCAAAAAACATGCAAGTTTTCACCATCTGTTTTTATTTTTATTATTCCTTTTTCGTCCGTGCGCAGATAGGGAATTTTAAATTGATTGAGGCGCTCTAAAATTTCTTGGTGCGGGTGGCCGTAGCGATTATTTTTGCCAGCAGAAATCACAGCATACAACGGCTTAACATAGCCGAGAAATTCTTCTGAACTGGAGGTTTTTGAACCGTGATGGCCGAGTTTTAAAACATCAGATTGTAATCCGCCAGCTGGCGGATTGCCATCCAGAGAAACAAGATATTTTTCCATCTTCTTCGGCGAATCGCCGGTAAATAAAAACTCATTTTCTCCGTAAATCAATCGCGCCACAATTGAGGCGTCATTTGTGTCCAAACCGGAAATATCGCGGTCTGGAAATAAAATATCAAGATGCGCGCCGTCGCCCAAATTTATTTGCATTCCCCTTCTTGCCAAAATTTTTTTGATTCTTTTTTCACTGATTATTTTCTCTGTCTCTACATAAACGGCATTATCAGAACCAACCCCTGATTCTATTACTAAAGTGACATCATATCTTCCCAAAACTTCCGGCAGACCACCGATGTGATCGCTGTCCGGATGCGACTCCATGACCACATCAATGCTTCTGTCGTAAAACGGCATCACCTTTGACAACTCTCGCAAAACCTGCCTGTTCGGCCCGGCATCTATCAAAATCTGATTGCCGTTTGAGGTCTCAATAAAAATCGCATCCCCTTGCCCAACATCCAAAAAATATACTTCCAATCCCTGCCTGTTTTCCGCATAAACAGCGTACCAAACAAAAAAACACGCCAAAACCAACAGGCAAAGAAAAAAATATCTGAAATTTTTTCCGAAATTTTGCATTCTACTTAATTATCACTTATCCACAGGGTTTTATAAAGAGAGGTAAAAAATATATTAAAATATATCCATGGGTCATCTGCTTGTAGGTATTCACGTTGCGATTGGCGAGCTCGCAATTATTGCCTTTATTTGGACTTTTATTGAACTTGCCAAGCCGACTGAACAAAAAATCAAAAGGGCTAAAATAGCGGCGATATTAGGAACAACCCTGATATTTATTTCTTGGATCGTGGCTGGTTATTATTATGTTGAATTTTATGGCACCAATGTAAAGCCAATCATTAAACAAGGTCCGATGCCGTGGGCGCATAGCATTGTGATGGAAACAAAAGAACATGTGTTTCTCTTTCTTCCTTTTTTATCTTTGTTCACCTTGGGATTGATTCAAAAATACAAAAACGAATTAATTGAAAACAGAGAGGCAAGGGTTTCCATTCTCTTGCTGTGCTGTTTAATTGTTTTAATCGGCTTCTCTATGGTTATTATGGGTTATATCATATCCACCGGCGCCAGAAGCGCCATGGAAACTAGAATATTATGAAAATTCATATTAAATCTCTTGGCTGGTCAACAATGGGAACAATTGGGCTAATTACCGTCATGACCATCTGGGGCGAGTTGTCAAAACCCTTTAAAGATTTTCTTGTTGGAATTACTGGCCATCATTGGACTGCCAAAGGAGTATTTTCTCTTGTGTTTTTTATTCTAGTTTATTTTATTTTTTCAAAATTATCAGATGATTCTCTTGATATTAAAAGAGAAACTTATTATGTTGTCGGAACTGCCATTTTAGGAGGCCTGGCCATTTTTATCTTCTACCTCTGGCACTTTTTTGCCTAATACTTATTTAAGGAATTTCTTGTTTCGTATAACTTTTGTATAATTGTTGCACTTTTAAGCGATAGCATAAATTTGCAACATTTGATATAGTTAATATATGTAAGAAATCGTAGCGTTCTTTACAATTCCTTTGGATAAAAATAACTGATAAGTTTTTCCATTGGTGTCATATTGTTAATTCCTTTGTGGGGTTTGACCGCGTTGTAGTAATTCACGAATCTGATAAGTTCCTGCTTT
>JACQXW010000006.1 GCA_016208535.1 Candidatus Terryibacteriota bacterium | reverse complement strand
AAGCGGAGGAATTTTAAAAGAAGACCAAGATGTTTTGAGCGCGCTTCAATCGCTCGGTTATTCGCTCTCCGAAGCCCGCGAGGCCATGAAACAAATTCCAGATGGCATAGAAGGCGCCAGTCAACGCATCAAAGAGGCGTTAAAAAATTTAGGAGGGAAATAAAAATCATGAAATTTTTAAAAAACAAAATATTTTCAATTTTTATGAACGCAGATAAAATTTTAAAAAAATTAGAAGATTTAAATTATTTTAAATTTACACTACCCGAAAACTTAAATGAGGCAAGGAAGCAAATAAAATCAAACTTTATAAAAAATAAAACTCTTGACACGGAAATAGAAGATTACGTCTCTCTAGATGGAAGAATTTTCTTGACTGACTACGAGGATTTAATGGAAGGTGGTGTAAGTGGTGCAATTGGTAAATTTGAAAATATTTTAAAAAAAGAAGGTGTGATTATAAATGAATTGAGTGCAGATGAATACGATAAAGAAGATAATTATTACATAATATTAAATGGACAAAAATACATAATGAGTAATCCAAAGGATCCATACAACAAAACTCTTGAAAATTTTTATAATTTAATTAACAATCTTTTAGAAAAAGCTGGTTCAAAAGAAAGATTATTTTTTCAAGAGGAAGATAGATTTATTTTTCTAACTGATGATATTTTTGATTTCTTTAAACAAGTTGGTCTTGATAAAAATTGGATGCCATCTAAACAATAAAATATAAAAATGGAAAAAATTTTAAGATTGGCACGGAAAATAATTCCGAAAAAGATTTTTAAGGCGCTGCAGCCGGTTTACCACTGGCTGATGGCTTTTTTGGCGGCCGTGATTTATCGCTTTCCCTCGCGGAAAATTTTTGTGATTGGCGTCACCGGCACCAAAGGTAAAACCAGCACAATTGAAATTATCAGCGCCATTTTGGAAGAGGCGAGATTTAAAACCAGCCTTACCTCCTCTCTCCACTTCAAGGTCGGCAGAGAATCATGGAAAAACGAATACAAAATGACAATGCCCGGCCGATTTTTTCTGCAAAAATTTTTGCGCAGGGCGGTAAAAGAAAAATGCCAATACGCTGTTTTGGAAATGACCTCTGAGGGCGCCGTCCAGCACAGAAACAAATTCATAAAAACAAACGCGCTTATTTTCACCAATCTCGCGCCCGAGCACATTGAGTCGCACGGCTCGTTTGAGGCATACCGCGACGCCAAATTGAGATATTTCAGGGATTTGGAAAAATCAAGAGAGAAACGAAGGCTAGCGGTAGTTAATGAAGATGACTCGGCTGCTCCGTATTTTTTAAAATTTGATATTCCGCAGAAAATAAAATACGGATTAAAAGACGTTTCAAATTACAATCTGCAAAAAGACGGATTAAGTTTCATTCTTGACAACATAGAAATAAAGTCAAAACTTTCCGGCTTGTTCAATCTTTATAATATTTTGGCAGCCGTCGCCTTTTGCAAAACGCAAAATATCGGAAATGAAACGATAAAAAAAGCGATAGAAAAATTTCAGGGGATAGAAGGCCGGCTGGAAAAAATTGATGAGGGGCAAAATTTCTCTGTAATAGTCGATTATGCCCACACGCCCGATTCCTTGGAAAAAGTTTATGAAACTTTCCAGACCTCGCGCAAAGTTTGTGTGCTCGGTTCTGCTGGCGGAGGAAGGGATAAATGGAAGCGGCCAGAAATGGGAAAAATCGCCTCCAAACACTGCGACCAAATAATTCTCACAAATGAAGATCCTTATGACGAAGACCCCAACCAGATTTTATTAGATATAAAATCTGGAATTTCCAATGACCAATTTCCAAATTCCAATTTTGAAATCATTTTGGGCAGACACGAGGCAATAGCCAAGGCGCTCTCTTATGCCCAAACCGGCGACGCAGTGATAATCACCGGCAAGGGCAGCGAACCATGGCTCATGGGCCCAAAGGGAACAAAAATAAAATGGGACGACAGAGAAACCGCCCGCGAAGAACTGCGAAAAATTTTAAGCACAAAATAAACAAAATAAAAAAACCCTCAGGTTTAACCCTTGGGCTTTTTAAAAAGAACTATACTATAATTGCGTGGGATAGATGGAGCTTGAGAAAATATCTCCTTTTTGCTCTCCGGATGAGCGCCAAGTATTCTATCCAATACTTTCGCTGAATCTAGGATCTTATGGGGAAAGGAATCAATCCTCTTTTGGAATGAAACCTTTTCCGAGATCACCGGCCCCTGCCTCTACGACAGATCATCAGCTTACTGCCGACAAATCACTATCCTCCGATAGGTGCCATTAATACTCATGATATTCTTAAAAAATATTTTGTCAACACTAAAAAATTTAACGATACTGTACAAATTAGCACTTACCAGTCATGGCTTATAAGTGCTTGATTTACTATTTAGCTGTTTTAAAATGGAATCAACGATAAAATTATAAAACTGATAATAAATTTATGTCGCGTGGGCTTGGAGATACTCAAAAGAAAATATTGCTTCTCTTAATGGCCGGGTTGGCCCTCGGTCTTTCCCACTCCCCTAAAACCAGCTTCAGGGTTATCAAGGGATTAAAAGAAGAATGGAAAAATATCGACCGTCAGGCCTTGCGGCGCGCCATCAAAAAATTATACGAATCAAAACTTGTCAAAGAAAAAGAAAATTCCGACGGCACTGTCACCTTATTTCTCACCGACAAAGGAAAACAAAAGGCACTCACTTATAATCTTGACGAGATGAAAATAAAAAAACCGGAACAATGGGATGGCAAGTGGCGAATTGTTTTATTTGATATTCCAAAAAATGGAAAGAAAATCAGAGAGGCTCTTAGAAATCATCTGAATAATCTCGGATTTTATCAATTTCAGAAAAGCGTGTTCGCCCATCCCTATGACTGCCAAGATGAGATAGAATACATAATAGAAGTTTATGACATCAGAAAATTTGTGAGATTTATGGTGGCCGAATCAATAGACAACGAACTACACCTTAAGCATCACTTTGAATTGGAATAATTAATTATAAAAACTAGCACTTACTGGCCATAGCTAGTAAGTGCTAAATTATGTAAATTATGTAAAACTTTATAAAACATGAAACATAGAATTTTTGTTGCCATAGATATACCAGAGGAATTAAAAAACGCCGCTGAGGCGCATATCGGCGAATTTTATAAAAATAAATTAGTGCGGGTGGTAGAAAGAGAAAATTGGCACATCACGGTTGCTTTTTGCGGATATTTAGACGATGAAAAATTGAATAAACTAAAAGAAATTGCGCGTAAAATTACGAAAGAAACAAAATCTTTTGAATTAATTCCGGATAAAATAATCTTTGCTCCACCAAAAAGAACACCCCGAATGGTTTGGTTAACTTTTAAAAACTCTCCGGAATTTTCAAAAATATCAAAATTATTTTCTAAATTCAATCAGGAAGCCCGCGAACCCCTCCTCCATCTTACTCTTGCACGTTTTGAGGAAAAACATTATTCAAACCTCAAACCGCTTTTACCGCAAGATGGCATTGATCTAAAAAACGAGACCAAGTCATTTATGGTAAAATCAATAAATATAATGGAAAGCCATTTATCGCCAAAGGGCCCAAAATATGAACTTTTATGCCAGAATTACCTGAGGTAGAAACAATTGTCAATGATTTGAAAAAAGTTTTGCCGGGGTTGAAAATCCGGGATGTTTGGACTGATCTGAAAAAATTGCCAAAGAATATCAAGAAAGAAGTTGTTGGCAGAAAAATTTTAAAAGTTGAACGCCGGGGGAAAAATATTTTGATTCATCTTGATAAAAGCCTCACTCTTCTGGTGCACCAAAAAATGACCGGCCATTTACTTTACGGCAAATGGCAAAAGAAAAACGGCGCGTGGCAAAGCGCCATCCCCGGCCCCTTGCGCGACCCGGAAAACCGCTTCATTCATCTTATTTTCTTTTTATCTAACGGCTGGCAGCTCGCGCTCTGCGACATGCGCAAGTTCGCCAAGGTGGTTATTTTGGCAACGGAAAAAATCCCCGAAGAATTCAGGAATATTGGTCCCGACCCGTTTGACAAAGGATTATCCTTTGTTGAGTTTAAAAAAATAGTGAGGGGAAAATCCGGCAAGATAAAAATCGTTTTGATGGATCAAAGTGTAATCGCTGGCATCGGCAATATCTACAGCGACGAAATTCTCTGGCTGGCTGGCGTGCATCCCTTAAAACCGGCGCAAAAACTCAAAGAAGAGGAAATTAAAAATATTTACAAAGCCATTAAACAAATTCTCAATAAAGCAATTAAAGCGCGCGGCAGCTCTTATATTGATTACCGCGATGCCTTTGGCCGCAAAGGAAATTACCAAAAAATGCATTATGCCTACCAGCAAACCGGCAAAAAATGCAAAAAGAAAGACAACGGAATTATTAAAAAAATAAGAATCGCCGGCCGCTCGGCACACTTTTGCCCCACTCACCAAAAACTTTAAATCCTTGATTCATAATTCATAATTCTTTATTCTTATATCATGGATGACGCGAAAAAAGATTTATTTTGGGTAATATTTTTCCTTATTATTATTGCGCTTGTCTGGTATTATACCGGCGGCCCAAACCGGCCCACCTCCCAAGAAGGCCTGTTTTTATACAAGCCCCAAGAAAGATATAGCGAAGAGGTCAAAAGCACCACAGAAAAAATTATTGGGACTGCTGCAGGAATATCTCTGGAAATTGATTTTGATGCCATCAAACAATCCGACCCTCAAAAAGAATATATAAAAATCAAAACAGACTGGGACATTAAAAGCTCCACCAACATCTCCGATTGGACCCTGGAGAATAAAAACGGAATCAGGATTAAATTAGGCGCAGCGGCAAATCTGCTTCTTCTGCCGGGAATCGGCGCCACAGGTCTCCTCTCTCCCTCAGCCAATGAAACAATTTATGTAACCAGCGGCCAAAGCCCCATTGGGATGAATTTTAGATTGAATAAATGCACCGGCTATCTGGCCCAAATGCAAACTTTTATTCCTGAATTATCTCTTAGGTGTCCGCATCTTATAAAAGACGAACTTTTACCTGCAGCTCTAGATAATGCCTGTATTGATTACCTCAACCAAAATTATAAAACCTGCATAGCCATTTTTAATCTGCCCTCTAATCTATCCACTACTTGTAAAGATTATGCAAATTATCGAACCACCTACAATGGCTGCGCAGATTGGCATAAAAATGATTCTGATTTTTACGACAATGAATGGCGAGTCTATCTGAACAACGCTAGCGAACTTTGGGATAACAATCATGACACTGTAACTCTCCGCGATGAAAACGGGAAAATTATTGACCAGCGCTCGTACTAAGGTATAATATTAGATATGCCCAGTATTTTTCCAGAACTCCTTAATTATTCTCATCTGGCGCCTTTTATCCTGCGCGTTTCCTTGGCAATCGTCTTATTGCGAATGGTTTATTTGAATTTTAAAAAACAGGAAAAATGCCCAAAGATATGCACGGCAATCCAGGCGTTGAGCGCGGGCCTTCTCCTGGTTGGATTTCTCACTCAGGCGGCTGCTCTTTTGACAATCATTGTCGTAATTGCCGGAGCATTGAGGTCAAAGATTAAAAATCTTCCCATAGATGAAAAGGCATTGAAGTTTTTAATTTTGGGTGTTGCCCTCTCCTTAATACTTCTGGGTTCGGGATTGTTTTCTTTTGATCTACCACTTTAACAAATCCGAAGCACGAAGCACAAAATCCGAAACAAATTCAAATGACAGAAATTCAAAAGTTTAAAACATTAAAAATTTAGAATTTAGATATTGTTTCGAATTTCGGATTTAGAATTTCGAATTTAATTAGTTTATGTCGGATAACATACAATTTTACAACGAAACCTTAAAAAGACACATTAGTTTTGAGGAAGTTGTTGAGGAAATCGTAAAATATGTGAATAATGAATCTGGAGGCCGGTATAAAATTACCGTGGGAACGGATTCTGAGGGTAGCAATGAAACCCATTTTGTGACAGCCATTGCTGTCTTGCGCGTGGGCAACGGCGGGAAATATTTCTGGACAAAATCGGAAAAAACTTTCTGCCCAACCCTCCGCGACAGAATTTACAAAGAAACCATGCATTCCATAATGTTTGTTCAGGAATTAAAAAGCCAGTTAAAAGATAGACTGGGAGAGGAATTTTTCTGGCCTGCCCGCCAGATGGCAGGCGGGGATAATAAGATTACAGTTCATCTGGATGTGGGCAAAAACGGCCCCACAAAAGATTTCATTGAAAATGTGGTGGGAATGGTTAAGGGATACGGCTTTGAGGCGATTATCAAACCTGATTCTTTCTGCGCTTTCGTCTTAGCCGACCGCCACACATAAAAATCCGCCCACTAGGAATCGAACCTAGAACCTTCTCCTTAAAAGGGAGCTGCTCTGCCAATTGAGCTATGGGCGGATAAAATAAATATTATATGCTTATTAGAATTTTTTCAAGGCCGATTTCAAAATCAGCCATACCACGGCGGGCGTCATGATAGAGTTTCACGAGATGAAACGAATAATTTTGGAGTTCGCTCTTGTCAAAATTATGAATGGCTGATAAATTCTTTTTTACCACATAAGGATGCAGGCCGGTTTCTTTTTCTAAACTGAAGGACCGACCTTCGCGTCCCGCGAAGGTCGGTCCTTGGGATAATTCAAATAAATTTTTAACCATCAGCAAGCTTTTAATCTGCCACCAGATTTTCCAGAAAATTTCCTCCGCGTCAATGCCATCCATCAGCGCCTGCTGGAACAATATCCACGCCCGGATATTATTTTTCTCAGCCACAGCGTCGCAAATAGCAAAAAAAACCCGACCCTCGCCTTTAAAGGACCGTCCTTCGCCTTTGGCGAAGGACGGTCCTTTATCAAATCTCTGAATCTTCGCTGAGTTTTCCTTAAACAAACCAAGAATATCCTTATCCACTTCTTCTTCGTAAAAAATGAAAATATTTTTTGACGCCGCGTAACGGTCAATTTTTTCCATAATCATCCGGGAAACACTTTCCTCGCCTAAAATCCTGTTAAAAACAACAACCACCTTTCCGCCAAAAAGGGTGTTGGCGCCAAGTAGTTCCTCTAATTTTTCTTTTTCAAAATCATATTCATCAATCTTGAAAATTGAAACATCTTTATTTTTAGAACGAAAAAAATCCAGAATCTCATTGAGTTTCTTTCTGCTTCTTAATATATCTTTGCCATAAAGAAGATAGAGCATGGTGATTTCCAAATTAAAGATATCTTTCTTTGAAAATTCCCTTGATTTTCGCCAAGATTTCTTCAACGGTGAAATTAATCTTTACAAGAAAGTCAGAAGCACCCAAAGATTTTGCCCGCTCAATCTCCTCTGCCTGACCGAGATTGCTTAAAACAATCACCGGAATTCCGGCTGTTTTTTTGTCTTTCTTAATAATGGAAAGAATTTCAAAGCCGTCCAAACCCGGCAAAATAAGATCAAGGATTATTAAGTCAGGAAGGCTGGTTTCCAGATAGGCAAAGGCTTCTTTACTGTCCCTGGCAGAACCGGCCTCAAAATCTTTCTGAAGTTTCTTTGAAATCATCTGCCGGAAAAAGTCGTCGTCTTCTATAATAAGGATTTTCTTTTTATCCATACTTTGTTTTAAATTTTAACATATTGCTCCAA
Source organism: Candidatus Terryibacteriota bacterium (assembly GCA_016208535.1). Taxonomy (GTDB): domain Bacteria; phylum Patescibacteriota; class Minisyncoccia; order UBA9983; family UBA9983; genus JACQXW01. The sequence continues at coordinate 31,395 of JACQXW010000006.1, read as the reverse complement.
TCTATCAACCAAACTCTTGAAGCCGAATTCCCTGAAAAGAGATTTGACTTTTCCCAAATCAGTCGTTTTTTTCCAGGCGCTTTCCTCCAGAGAAAAATTAATCGGCGCATCCTTTCTTATTTCAGCTAAAACCTTGCTAAATCTCGCCTCCTCCTCATTCTCCTCCAAAAGCTTTGATATCCTTGGTTTTAATTCCCCCTTCTTCTTATATAAATTATATAAATTTTCAAGAGAGCCGAATTTCTCAATCAATTCCCTGGCTGTCTTTTCGCCTATGCCGGCAACGCCAATGATATTGTCCGAGGGATCGCCCTTCAACCCCTTAAAATCAGGAATTAATTCCGGGCCAAAACCGTAGCGCTCCCTCACTTTATCTTCATTATAAATCACCGCCTCCTTAATCCCCTTGGACAAGGTGTAAACAACCACATCGTCATCTTTCACCAATTGCAAGGTATCAAGATCGCCAGAGGCAATAATAATTTTCAATTTACAATTTTCAATTTTCAATTGTTCTACGATTGTGCCAAGAATATCATCTGCTTCAAATCCCGGTGAATCGTAAACAGGAATATTAAATACCTTAAGGATGTCGCGCGAGCGATTAATTTGAGCGGCAAGTTCGTCATCCATTTTCGGCCTCTTTGCCTTATAATGCTCGTAGGCAATATGCCTGAAAGTCGGTTCCGGCAGATCGTAGCAGGCGGCAATATAATCCGGCTTGAGTTCATTGATGATTTTCAAAAGAAAGGAAGAAAAACCATAAAGAGCGCCAGTGGGCTCGCCAAGCGGAGAGGTAAAATTCGGCAGGGCGTGAAAGGCGCGATGCAAAACCGCATGGCTGTCAATCAGAACCAAAGTCTTCATGTCTCAAATATATCAGATTTTGAGGATTTTAGAAATTTTATAGCGGGCGAAAAAGATGACAGCTCCCATAATTACCACCAGATAAAACCACCACGGCAACTCTGCAAGAGAAAACCCTGTGGCCGCAGTTCCTAAAAAACCGGTGCTGCCGACCTCACTCGCAGCCGAGGCAGAGATATTTGGTTGGCCATTAGCCTTGGCATCGGTAAAATCAAGAATGCCAGTGGCTGTCAATTTTTCCCCGTTTTCTGCCGAATCGCCGACTTTTACTTTGATATCAAGAGAACCAAACTCATCTTTGTTTATTTTGCCCAATTTAAAAAATAAAACATTTTCCTCTAAAGAATAATTTGGCAAACCAGCATCCATCAGAACAACGTTTTTAGGAAGAACAACTTTCAAGAGATTGTTGTCAGCATCGGCAATACCGGTATTTCTGTATATGACGCTGTAGGTAAAAGTTTTGCCAATACCAACTGTATCTCTGTCCGCGCTCATCTCCAGAGCCATCAGACTAAGGCCTAAAATTGTGGTTGTCGGAGATACTGAAACGCTTGAAGATGGCGCAGGCGCTGAGGGCTGAGAAGTTGGCTGGCTGGGCTGAGTTGGTTGTGTTGGCTGGCTGACTATTGTTGGACTCAAAGTTTGAAAATTCAAAACAGCGCTGTAAGTGGTTCCAAAATAATTTTTAGCCGCGGCTCGGAAATAATATGTTGTGTTCGGGGAAAGCGTCAATGGCCGGGCATTGGCTAATTTATCAAGATCGCCTGTGCCAATATTTAATGGCGAGGAACTGTTGTAGGAAACAAAAGTTGAACCAAGCCCCCATTCAAACCAGGCTGTTGTTTCGGAATTTTTGGGATTGACGCTGGCGCTGAATAGGGCTGAGGTCTGGGTGATTTCTGTTGCTGGAGAAATAGCATTCACCTGAGGCGCGGTTCCCTGAGCATATTCTGTTCCAGTGCTAAAACTCAAAATACTGCCGTAGGTTGTGCCGCAGCTGTTCTGCGCCACTGCCCGGTAGTAATAAGTGGTGTTGGTGGCAAGAGTTGATAAATATCTTAAAAGGTCGGCATCCATGGTGCCGCTTCCCATATCCTGAGTAGAAGTCCTATAGCTAAGACTGTAAGCGGTGTCATATTCAAACCAGCCGCTGGTGGTTCTGCCCTGCGGATTTATTATGCCCCTGACAGTCGCCGAATTTGCCGTGATAAAACTTGCCGCCTGGGTGGAAACCGTGGGATTGCAACTGCCTCCGCCGCTTCCGCCCAAGGTGACAAAATTCATTATAGAACCATAGGCAATGCCATAGGAATTCTGGGCAACGGCCCGGTAATAATAAACAGTATTTTCTGAAAGGCCGGAAAGGGTTATGGCAACATCAACATTTGACGAGCCATTGCCCGCATTAATTGAGGAAAGCGTGTTACCCAGAGAGGAAGTGGTTCCCCATTCAAACCAGGCGCTGGTGCTATTGCTGTTGGGATTGACTGTCCCGTTTAAGATTGCCGATGTCTGGGTAATATTGGTGGCTGAGGTGGTGGTGGCTGTTGGAATGCCGCCTGTTGTCGAATTGTTGCTCAGTTGAAGCCTTAAGGTGATATATCCGGATTCGCTGTTGCCATAAGAAACATTGCCGATATTCAATCCCGAGGCAGTGACAATATTGTCTCCGCCAGAGGGCACGGTTGCAGATCCGCCTCCCTGGTATTGGAGAACCGATCCGGTAACAAAGGAAATGTATTGGCTGTTGGAAACATTGACTGTCACAGAGTCATAGAGAGTGGGAGAATTGTCAGCCCAAAAATAAAGGCGGAGCATGTGGCTGTTTGAATTTCCAGTAGGGACATCCACCCGTATCCTCACATTTTGAGCCACCTCTGTTGAGGTGAAATTATGATAATGAACAAGTAAGGAAATAATTTCGCCCGGACTGGCGCTCACAGAATAATTCTGCCAGTTTCCTGAGCCGGGAGTCGTGCTGTAATTCTTTATCTGCAAAAGTTTGATGCTCTCGTTTCTCCAGGAATCAAGGTCAGCGGCATAGAGAAAACCAGCAGGCGCGAAAATCACAACCATTAAAGTTATTAATGAAAATCCGTATATTAAATTTTTTATTTTATTGTTCATAAATTTATTTTTTAATCTAACTCCATTATTAAATTCTTAAAAAAAATTAAGAACTTAAGAATGGATAGAAGGAGAGAAATTTTTGATTTCTCTCCTTCTTTTTTAAGGAGGTGCAGGGTGACCTCCTCCGCCTGGACCGCCTGGTTTATCGTCTTTTTTCTGCGTTAAAACCAGAACGATTCCACTAACTACAACTACTGCCAGCACAACAAGTAATGTTTTCTTTTTTTTCTTTTTCACCTCTGACTGGGGTAGTGACTCTGTTTTTCCATTGCCAAGACCAAGAGAGGAAAAAAAAGAGGTCTTTTGATCTTTTGAAGGTGTTACCTTCTTTTTTTCTTTTGAAGAAAGGTTTTGTTCAAGAAACAACAATTTAAGCTTCTCACCCTCAATCGCTTGAAGAGGTTTCTGAAGATCTTTTAGTAAAACTTTATTAAGCACAGGAACTCCTGTCTTATAAAGTCTCACTATTTCCCCTTCCTGAACCACTACTACGGTTCCGGAAGGAACCCAACCTTCGTAAATATCACCTGCGCCATCACGCACGATGACACTCACGTCTTCTCTTAAGATAACCAAACCTTCGCCCTCAGCCATTGGCGGCAGAGGATAAATCGCATTCTTAATTGGGAGATAGTGCCTCTCCTCTTTTTTTTCTTCCACCACTGGTTTTCCTTTACCTGTCTTCTTCTTTCCCTTTTCTGCCCAGCCTTGGGTTGGGACAAGAGAAAAAATAATAAAGAAAACTAAGACTATTTTGGCAACTGTTTTCATTGCCACACCTCCTTTTTATATTCATTTATAATCAAAGTCCTTACCTATTTTCTAATTTTAGAGTATACTATTTATGCAAATAAATGTCAATACCTCTCTTTTTTGGGGCAAGGTGGGTAAAATTTATCCAAAAATGTTTTTTTGGGAAAATTTTTTTGATTTTCTCCGGCCATTCCACCAAAATTATGTTCTTTGAGTCGGAAATTATTTTTCTCCAACCCAAATCAATTATTTCTTTAGGTTTTTTTATTCTATAGACATCAAAATGATAAAGGGTTTTGAATTTTTGATTTTTTGATTTTGAATTTGTTTCGCCCGCCTGCATCGCTTGATGTGAAGCATCTGCGGGCAGGGATTTCGGATTTCGGATTTCGTGCTTCCGAAATATTACAAACGTCGGGCTGTGAATTTTTTCTTTAATACCCAGCGCCCTGGCAAAGCATTGGCTAAAGGTCGTCTTCCCGCTTCCCAATTCCCCGGACAAGCCGACAATAACCGCCCCTCGTCCTGAGCGCAGTCGAAGGATTTTTCTCGCCAGAATTCCGGCAATTTCTTTTGTCTGCTTGATTGAAATTGAAATTTTTTTCATTACCTAAAGATAGCATTTGCGCCTGTAAAGAAAAAGGGCGACATTATTTCTACTGTCACCCATTACAATCTCATCTCCTTTTTCTTTTTTCTAGTTTTTTATTTATTATGTACAAAATTATCAAAACTAAAGTTCCTACACCTATTACCGCCAAATCGTATTCAGGCGGCAATTTATCAACGAACTCAAAGTATTCTTTCAACATACTCCCTCCTTTTTTAGATAATCTATCTAAATTATATCACTAACAAAATAATTGTCAATATTGCGGCTGTCCTCTAAAAATGCGAGGAATAAAGGTAATGGAAGATTCTGACAAAAACTTTGAGGAATTCATCATTCTGCATCGCGCCTCCATCCGCATTCCCAAGGACCGTTTTAAAATCAAAGAAATCAACTATGAAGACGAAGAGGATTTTTTTATCATCAACATTGATTACCACGACCTTTTTGAAATTATTAAAACAGGCCAAAATCTCTCTTTCAGCCAGCTCTTTGGAAGGGCCCTTGCCCGCACCCGCGTCAACAAGCCCCTGCAAAGCATCTGGACATTCATCTCCAAAGAAGACCTTGAAAAAACAAACAATAAAGACGCTGGCGATTCTCTTTTTTTTCAAATAATCAGAAACATAAAAAATATTATTCTCTCCCAGCCAATCGCCGTAATTCTGTGGCAAAAAAACGATGTCGTATTCGGAGCCGTGCTCAAAGACGATGAAATTAAAACCTCGGGCCCTTACAAAAATTTTACTGAGGCGGAAATAAAAATCCAGCAAATCTTGAAAGAAGCGCTTTAATTATGTAATCCCGTTAGAAATATGTGATTATTTTAGATTAAAGATGTTTACAAAAAATTTCTAACGGGATAAAATAAATATAAATCAATGATCAAATTCGCTAGTGAAAAAGATTCAGGAAAAATAAAAGAGATGCGCGAAAAAGAGGCGGAGGACCTGACGCAGATTCTCGCTCAAAAATATAACCTGCCTTATCTTGATCTCTCCAGAGTAACCATTGATCTTGATACCCTGAGACTGGTGCCGGAAGAAAAAGCCAGAGAGGCAAAATTGGTTGCCTTCCAAAAAACCGGCAAAAAACTCCTGATAGCCATCCAGAGCCCGAATCTCGAAACCACCCGCAATCTCCTCAAAGACCTTGAGAGTAGGAATTTTAAAATGGAGATTTATTTAGTTTCAGAAACAAGTCTCCAACGGGCATGGAAAAGATATGCCGAGGTGCCTGAGTATGTTGAAATTTCCAAAGGTATCATTGATGTCTCTGCCCAAAAAATGGAGGAGTTTATAGCCCAGATTAAAACCATTGAGGATTTGAAAAATCTCTTTTCCACCGCCATCAGCACCCAAAAAACCAGAAAAATATCCGAAATTTTGGAAATTGTCTTGGCCGGAGCAGTGAGCGCTGACGCCTCGGACATCCATATTGAACCTCAGGAAAACGAGGTTCGTCTGCGTTTCCGCCTAGACGGAGTTCTCCATGACATTACCTTTTTTGACAAAAAAATGTACAATCTTTTTCTCTCGCGGATAAAACTTGTTTCCGGTCTAAAACTCAATATTCATGACCAGGCTCAGGACGGCCGCTTCAGCATCCATATCAAGGAGACAGAAGTGGAGGTGCGCGTTTCTGTCATTCCTGAAAATTACGGAGAATCGATTGTCATGAGAATTCTTAACCCGAAATCGATCTCAGTGTCCTTTGAAGAACTTGGCATTGAAAAAAATCTTTTTGAAAAACTGGCAAAGGAAATCGGGAAGCCGAACGGCATGATTCTCACCACCGGGCCCACTGGCTCCGGAAAAACCACCACTCTCTACGCCTTTCTCAAAAAAATTTACAATCCGGAAATAAAAATCATCACTCTGGAAAATCCCGTGGAATACCATCTCACAGGAATAATCCAAACTCAGATTGAGCCGGAAAAGGGATACACCTTTGCCAATGGATTGAGGGCCATCCTCCGGCAGGACCCCGATGTCATCATGGTAGGCGAGATCAGGGATTTGGAAACCGCGCAAATCGCCATCAACGCCGCCCTCACCGGCCACCTGGTTCTCTCCACTCTTCATACCAATAATGCGGCTGGCACCATCCCCCGGTTCCTTGATCTGGGAGTGACAACAGGCAATCTTGTCTCAGCCCTGAATGTTTCCATGGCCCAGCGTCTGGTGAGAAAATTATGCAACAAGTGCAAAGAAAAATACGAACCCGTTTCTGAAGAGAAAGAAACTGTTGAAAAAATTATCAAAACACTGCCGTTGGATTACGAACAGCCAACAGTTTCTTTTTTGTGGAAGGCAAAAGGATGTTCAGAATGCAACAACATCGGCTACAAAGGCAGAATCGGCATCTATGAGGCCATTCTAATGGATGAAAATATTGAGAAAGTTGCCATGGAAAAACCCACTGAGAGCAAAATTTGGGGGGCCAGCAAGGGCCAAAATATTTTAAATATGCAGCAGGACGGGATTTTAAAAGCCCTGAATGGAGTAACCAGTCTTGATGAATTAAGGAGAGTGGTAGAGTTGTAATTAGTGGCTAGTAATTTAAAAATTGAAAATTAGTTTTCCGGTGCAGAAATTTCCAAACAACACTTTTGACAGGGGTGCCAAAAGTTTGAATTTCTTTTTAGGATAGTTTCAGTTCCCTCGACAAGCTCGGGACCAAAACGTCCTTTAAAGAAATCTGATTAAGCGATTAGCTCTGTTGTTTGGAAATTTATGAACCGGATAGAATTCAATCTAAAAATAACAAATTTTAATAAAAATGTCAAGACCTAAAAATAATCTTATAAGGGAGGATAAAATTCTTGACCAGACCCTGCGGCCCCAAAAATGGGACGAATATATCGGCCAGGAATTGATAAAAAGGAATTTAAAAATCCTGATTGATGCGGCTGCAGAAAGAAACGAGCCGGTTGAGCATCTTCTTTTTTACGGTCCGGCTGGCTTGGGCAAAACCACACTTGCCTATCTTATCGCAAAAGAGATGAACAGGCAAATCAAGGTCACCTCTGGCCCGGCCATTGAAAGGGTGGGTGACCTGGCTTCCATTTTAACCAATCTCTCGCCGGGCGACATTCTTTTTATTGACGAGGCTCACCGCTTGAACAAGATGGTTGAGGAAATTCTTTATCCGGCAATGGAGTCGCGCTCTCTTGATATTATCATCGGCAAGGGACCTTCGGCAAGAAGCATTCAATTGGAACTTCCTAGTTTCACCCTGATTGCCGCCACCACCAGAATCGCCCTGCTCTCCTCCCCCCTGCGCTCCAGATTTTCCGGCGGCACCTTTCGTTTGGATTTTTACAATCATGAAGAAATTAAAAAAATAATTCTGCGTTCTGCCGCAATTCTCAACACCGAAATTGAAAACGAGGCGGCTGAGAAAATCGCCAAAAGAAGCAGATTCACTCCGCGCATTGCCAATAACCTTCTGAAGAGAAGCCGGGATTACGCCCAGATTCACAACCAATCGCTGATTGATATTGAAGCTGCCGTAAAGGCAATGGAGCTTTTAGAAATTGACGAAGCCGGACTAACAGCCCACGACCGCCAGCTTCTGAAAAATATCATAGAAAAATTCAGCGGTGGGCCAGTGGGTTTACAGACCCTTTCTGCCGCTCTCTCTGAGGACGAGGCAACCATTGAAGAAGTTTATGAACCGTATCTCATCCAACTCGGATTTATTGAGCGCACTTCCCGCGGCCGCGTGGCCACCCCTCACGCCTACACCCACCTCGGCAAAAAACCGCCGCAAAAACCGCTGATGTAATTCTTGCTTCTTAATTCTTAATTCTTTATTCTAATGGAATGGCCGGACATTCTAAATGGTCTCAAATCAAAAGGCAGAAAGGCGCGGCTGATGCCAAGCGAAGCCAGATTTTTGGAAAAATTTCCAGAAGAATTTCTCTTGCGGCGCGCAAGGGAGAAAATCCAGAAATAAATCCAGATCTTCGCGCTGTCATTGAAAAGGCAAAAGAAGCCAGTATGCCGAGTGATAATATTGAGCGGGCAATAAAAAAAGGTGCTGGCAAGGAAAAGGGAACAGAATTAGAAAGTATTCGCTTTGAAGCTTACGGACCTGGCGGAACGGCAATTATTATAGAGGGAATTACAGACAATAAAAACCGCACTGTGGCGGAAATAAAACATATCTTATTAAAAAACAATTCCAAACTGGCGGAAAGCGGGTCTGTTCTCTGGGCGTTTGAAAACAAAGATAAAAAATGGCTGCCAAAACACACCATTGAATTAAGTGAGCAAGACGCCGAAGCGCTGGATAAACTTTTAAATGAACTTGATGACCATGATGATATACAAGAAATTTACACAAATTCTGAATAAAAATTTCCAATGATCAATTATCAATTTACAATGAATTTTCAATGAATCAATTTTCAATTATTGTTTGAAAATTGTAAATTGAAAATTGAAAATTATGATTATATTGGGCATTGATCCTGGATTTGGAAGAATGGGATGCGCGGTTTTGGAGAAATCAGCCTCTTCGGCTGACTCGCCGAAGAGGCGAGAAACCTTACTATATTCTACTTGTGTTACAACCGACAAAAAACTTGCGCACGAAAAGCGGCTGTTAGCGCTCGGAGAAAAACTGGAAAAAATAATAAAAAAACACAAGCCAAATGTAATTGCCGTTGAAAAATTATTTTTCTTTAAAAACCAGAAGACTATCATCGGAGTGGCAGAGGCCAAGGGCATGATTTTATATCTTGCGGCTAAGGCAAAAATTCCTGTGTTGGAATTCACGCCCCTGGAGATAAAAATGGCAATGACCGGGTATGGCAGGGCAGAAAAAACACAGGTGCAAAAAATGGCTATTGCCATCTTGAATCTTAAAAAAGCCCCTAAATACGATGACGAAATTGATGCCATTGCCTGCGCCCTAACTTGCTCTATCTCAGTTATCCACAGGAATTTTTAATCCGCTTTACAAACCATTTTTTTCTTGATAAAAAGTAAATTAATTAAAAAACGGTCGTATTTTTATTAAAACCATTTCCAATATGAAAGACGATCTTTATTTATACGAAGACGATGATCTTAGTAAAGAAGAGGAATTAGATTTAGGCGATGATGACACAGATATTCCTTCGCCAACGCCAATTGATGAGGATGACGAAAAAGAAGAAACAGAAGAATATTGATTAATAAAACCCCTTCGCTCGCGAGCGAAGGGGTTTTATTTTGGAACAATTTTTATGAATTTCTTTTTGCCTATTTTTGCCACGATTTCTTTTTCTATTTTAAAACGGGGGTCATTAATCACTCTGGCATCTGCATCTATAGCCCTTTCTCCCACCAGCCGGCGGAATTCGCTCTTTGAGGAAACAACTTTATTTTTTACCAATACCTCTCCCAGTTCCTCTCCCTGTCTCACTCTTATCTCCTCAATTTCTTCGGGAATTTCTTTTTTTTGAAAAATTTTTATAAAATTCTCCTGCGCCCTTTTCGCCTCTTTTTCAGAATGAAACATTTTTATGATTTCATAAGCCAACCTCATTTTGGCATCGCGCGGATTTTCATTTTTATCAAAAACCAAATCTGTAAGCAGTTCAAAATATTCCGGAAGCAATTTATCCGGAATGGACATAATCTTGCCGTATTGCGAATCTGGCGCCTCGGTAATGCCGATGTAATTGCCAACTGATTTTGACATTTTTTTAACGCCATCAATACCCCTTAGAAGCGGAACCGTAATGATATCTTGCTCAGCCATGCCGACTCTTCTCTGCAGCGCCCGGCCTGCCAGCATATTGAACTTCTGGTCTGTGCCGCCGATTTCAACGTCCGCTTTTATTTTCACGGAATCATACGCCTGCATTACGGGATATAAAATTTCCGAAACGGAAAACTCCGTCCCTGATTCAATGCGCCTCTCAAAATCGTCGCGCTCCAAAATCCTGTGCAAGGAGAACTTTTCCGTCAGTTCCAAAACCTCTTTCCATCCCTCTTTGGCAAACCACTCGCCATTGTAATGTATTTCCGTTTTTTTAATGTTTAAAATTTTTCCGACCTGCTGGAAATAAGTCTTGGCGTTGTTTTTTATTTCTTTATCGGAAAGAACCGGCCGGGTTATTGCTCTTCCGGACGGGTCGCCTATTTTGGCGGTAAAATCGCCAATGATAAAAATTATTTTATGGCCGAGGTCTTGAAGCTCCTTCAGTTTGCGCATCACCACCGCGTGGCCAAGATGCAAATCCGGCGCCGTCGGGTCAGCGCCATGCTTGATTCTTAATTTTTCGCCGGCCCGCAACCGCCTCTCCAAATGCTCTCTCTCCATCACCTCCTCTACCCCGCGAGTTAATAATTTTTCTATTGCATCCATAATAAAATCATAGCATAATCTAACGCATGAGAAAAAGAAAATCCGCCGGTTGGCGGACTGCTCGGATTTTTTACAGCCTGACGGCGCTTTGCGTGGCAGGGGTGGCTTTGGGAACGCTTATTATTGCCACATGGGCAAGCAATCTGAAAATTCCCGACCTCCAATCTTTCAATGAGCGAAAGGTGATTGAATCCACGAAAATCTATGACCGCACCGGAAAAATTTTATTATGGGACATCCATCAAAACATCCAGCGCACAGTGGCGCCTTTTGACCAAATCTCCAGGCACATCAAAAACGCCACCGTGGCCATTGAAGATTCCTCTTTTTACCAGCACAAGGGAGTTGATCTGCGAGCAATAATGCGCGCCCTCTTTGTTGATTTCATCACCGGCAGCGCAAAACAGGGCGGCTCCACCATCACCCAGCAATTGGTCAAAAACACGTTTTTCACCAGAGAGAAAAGTATTGAAAGAAAAATAAAAGAACTCATCTTGGCTGTCAAAATAGAAAAAATGCTTCCCAAAGAGGAAATTTTAAATCTTTACTTGAATGAAATCCCCTATGGCGGCAGCAGTTACGGCATTGAGGCGGCCAGTCAGAATTTTTTCAACAAACCGGCCCGTCAGCTGACTTTGGTAGAATCCGCCTATCTTGCCAGCCTAGCCAAGGCGCCGACTTATTACTCTCCCTATGGAGAACATCGGAACGAACTTGAGGAGCGGAAAAATTTGGTTTTAAGCAGAATGGCTGAATTGGGATTTGTCGCGCAAGAAGAAGCAGAAAAGGCAAAAAAAGAAAAAGTTAAATTTGTCAGCAAGGCTGACAATTCTCTCAAGGCCCCTCATTTCTCAATCTTTATCAGGTCTTATCTGGAGAAAAAATACGGCAAAGACGCGATAGAGGAAGACGGGCTTAGAGTTGCCACCTCCTTGGATTATAATCTCCAACAAATAGCGGAAGAACTGGTGCTAAAATTCGCCAAGGAGAACAAGGAAAAATTCAACGCCTCAAACGCCGGTTTGGTGGCCATTGACCCAAAAACCGGCCAGATTCTTGCCATGGTCGGCTCAAAAAATTATTTTAATGTGGAGGAAGAGGGAAATTTTAATATCACCTTGGCGCACCGCCAGCCCGGTTCCAGTATCAAGCCCTTTGTCTATGCCACTGCCTTTAAAAAAGGATACACACCCAATACTGTTGTTTTTGATCTGCTGACAGAATTCAACGCCTCTTGCAATCCTGACGGCACTCCCCAACCAGGCGTAAAACCGGAAGATTGCTATATGCCGGAGAATTATGACAACCTAACTCGCGGCCCGGTTAGTTTGCGCAATGCCCTGGCCCAATCCATCAACATCCCCTCAGTAAAAGTTCTTTATCTGGCCGGGCTAAGAGATTCTCTACAAACCACTAGAGACATGGGCATCACCTCTTTAACCGACCCTGACAGGTACGGCCTCACTTTAGTCTTGGGCGGAGGCGAAGTCACTCCTTTAGAATTAACCGGCGCCTATGCGGTCTTTGCCAATAACGGGGCGAGAAATCCTGTGACCGGCATTTTAAAAATTGAGGACAGAAACGGAAAAACTTTGGAAAAATTTGCCTCCTCTCCCCAGCAGGTTATTGATAAAAACATCAGCCTTTTGATTTCCGATATTCTCACTGATAATGAGGCAAGGGCGCCGGCATTTGGGCAGATGTCCTGGCTTTATTTTTCAGACCGGCCAGTGGCGGTGAAAACCGGCACCACCAACAATTACCGCGACGCCTGGGTAATGGGCTATACGCCAAATCTGGCTGTGGGGGTGTGGGCTGGGAATAATGACAACACGCCAATGGAGAAAAAAGTGGCTGGCTTTATCGCCGCTCCCTTATGGAATGCTTTTTTGACAGAGGTTTTTAAAAAACTGCCAGTTGAAAATTTTGAAAAGCCGATTCCCCTGCCTGAACCAAAGCCGATTTTGGCAGGAGACTGGCTGGCACAGGCAACCTCAACTTCAACCACCCAGCCCGAGGCTGGTCAGCCTTTGGCTGACACCCCTCAAATCCACGAAATTCTCTATTGGCTGAACAAAGATAACCCTCTTGGTCCCCAGCCGCAAAATCCGGAACATGATTCCCAATTTTCGCTTTGGGAATGGCCGGTCGCAAAATGGGCAAAAGAAAATGGGTATTAAAATCTCAAATCTTTTGGCGCCTTAGTGCCGACTCTTTCTTTAAGAATTTCTAAAATTTTTTCTTTATTGAGAAAAATTTCGTTTTTGAGAGAAGAGTTTTTGATTTTTATATAAACCACCCCGGTCCGCCATTCAATGTCGTCAGGACTAATTTTTAGGTTCAAAACTTTTTCAATAGCCATTGCCGCCTCATCCTGAACAAACCCCTTGGTTGGTTTAAAACTACTGAACCTCTCTAAAAATTTCCCAATATTTTCCCAGGGCATATTACATCGTGTTCATAGGCATGACGAGGTATTGAAAAGAATTATCGTCGGCGCCGGTGATGAGCAGGGGTTTGCCCTGGCCGCTGAAGCGAAGAAGAATTTTTTGGGACGATATGTGCCCTAGGCATTCAAAAATATATTTATGATTAAAACCCATCTTCAGTTCCTCTCCGGTTATCTTGGCCGGGATCTGCGCCGTGTGCTCTCCCACATCCGCATTTGATGTTTTAATGGCGACAGAATTGCTGTCCGGCCCGACAATTATATTCAACTCATTTAGTTTGCTGGAAAAAATCCCGGCTGTCTTCAGGGAATTGATAAAAATATTTTTATCAACAATCGCATCGGTGACGAATTTTTTGGGGATAATCTGCTGATAATCGGGAAAAACGCCCTCAGTCGGCCGGAAAATAAATTTAATATTATCCAACTCAAGGCTTATCTGGTTTTTATCAGAAATTAATTTGATTTTACCTTCTCTCCCCTCAAAAATTCTTAAAATTTCCGCCGCTGTTCTGAAAGGAATCAAAAGAGAGCCGAGATTGGGAAATGAATAATTGATTTTTTTCTCAGCCAATCTAAAGGAATCTGTGGCCGCAAAGGTTAATGGCTCGTTTTTACTTGAAAAAAGATAAATTGAGGCAATCTCGGGCTTGATATTTGACAAAGAAGAGGCGTACCAAACAGCCTTTAATCCGGATACAAAATCAGCAACAGGAATTAAAACCTGGTTATCGGTCTTTATTTTAGGGAGAATGGGAAAATCTTCCGGAGACTGACCTTTTATTAAAGTGGAGCTGTTTAGCGATGAAATTAAAAGATTGTTATTTTGGGATTCAAAGGTGATATTTTCTTCAACAAGGAAATTCGCAAGAAAATTATTGATAACTCCGCCGGGAACCGCCACTCTCCCCTTTTTTTCAACTTTTGCCGGAATCTCCACCTCAATCCCTAATTCCAAATTAGTGGCTGTAAATCTCAAAATTCTATTATTTTCATTGGAAATTAAAATATTACTTAATATCGGCAAACTTAAATTTTTCCCGGTAATTTTTTCACATAAATTAATCGCCTCTTTAAGATGATTTTTTAAACAAATTACTTTCATAATAATAATATATTAATTAATAATTTTTTATTTTTATTATTTACTCTGTTAATATGTTGATAAGTTAATTTTAAGTAATCAGTAATTAGTAATCAGTAATTAGTAATGTGGATAATTTATGGATTATTTATTAATTAGTTATTTTTCATAAAGAATATTTCTAATACTTATTATTTCTTGATTTAATCTCTCGTCTTTTTTGATTATCTCATTTATTTTTTTATAGGCATGGATGACCGTGGTATGGTCTCTTTGCCCGAATCTTTGACCAATGTAGGGATAGGAAGTGTTTAAATCTTCTCTCAGTAAATACATGGCAATTTGTCTTGGTTTGACAATCTCTTTTTTCCTTGTTTTTTGGAATAAATTTTTTTCCTCAATATTGTAAAACTCCGCAATTGTTTTTATAACCTGGGTCATGGTCAGGGTTTTTAAAGGCTTGGTATTTTTTTTGAGAATATCTTTAATCTCTTGAAGACTCATCGCCCCCTCTTTTATTTTTTGTTGGCAGACGACGGAATTTAGGGCGCCTTCCAATTCTCGGATATTTTCCTGAATAATTGAGGCGATTAATTCCAGAGATTCGTCAGATATGGGAATGTTTTTTGCCTGCACCTTCGCTTTTAAAATTGCCAGGCGCGACTCATATTCTGGCGGCGAGATATCCACCATCATTCCTCCTTCAAAGCGCGAACGCAGTCTCTCCTCCAGGCCCGTAATATATTTGGGCGGCTTATCAGAGGAAAAGACAATTTGATTGTTTCTCTCATAGAGAGTGTTGAAAATATGGAAGAATTCTTCCTGAATTTTAAGTTTGTTGGCGAAAAACTGAATATCGTCAACTATCAAAAGATTATATTTTCTGTACTTCTCTTTAAAAGAATTAATATCTTTGTTCTGCATCGCGCTGACAAATTCAGTGGCGAATTTTTCAGAGGTTAGGTAATAAACTTTATTGCCGTGATTTGTTCCCTTGATTTTGTTTCCAATCGCCTGGAGTAAATGGGTTTTTCCCAGACCGGCTCCTCCGTAGATAAAAAGCGGGTTATAGGCCGTGCCGGGATTTTTTGTAATAGCCAAGGCAGCGGCATGAGCCACTTCGTTGAACGAGCCGACAATAAAGGAATCAAAAGTGTATCTTGGATTAAGATTAGCCTCTTTGTCTATATAAAATTCGCTAAAACCAAGTTGTTCCTCGACAGCCGGTTGGAGCGGTTTGATTTTTCCCTCTTCTTTAACAAAGGAAGCGGACGGAGAGATAATATAATATTCAACATCTCTAATGGTGGAATTAATATTGCGCAGAGCTTTGATAATAAACTTATGGTATTTGTTGGTCAGCCATTCTTTTACAAAATTACTAGGAACATTAAGAAGAACTTTGCCGTTTTCCATGCCGGAAATACTGGTATTTTTAAACCAAGTGGAAAAATTAGCTCTGGAAACATTGAGTTCTATTTCAGTCAGAGTATCTCGCCACATTTTTTCATAATCCAGTGCCATAACCTGATTATACTAATTACTAATTACTAATTACTAATTACTAAACTAACAAAACCTTTATACTTATGTTAATAATCTGTGGATAGAAAGTGAATATTGACCAAGAAATTTTTTATTGTATGATTAGGATAATCTTTATGCTTCCTAAAAAACACAGAATTAACAAGGTTTTATTTGAAGAAATTTTTAAAAAAGGAAAAACTTTTCCTTTTAAATATCTCTCTTTAAGGATTGCTTCTTTGTCCACCCCGTTAGAGACAGGATTTCTTCGAAATCCGTCGGCTCTCAAAGAGAGCCTGTCTCTAACGGGGTCCACACCAATCAGTTTGTTTGCTTTTGTGGCATCTCAAAAGGTTTCAAAAAAATCGGTTATTCGGAATAAACTTAAAAAAAGAGCCAGACATATTATTAAAAAACTGCTTCCAAAAATCAAATCCGGTCTTGGCGCGATAATTTTCTTTAAATCCGGCAGTGAAAAACTCACCTTTCATGAATTGGGAAAGGTATTGCAAGAATCATTAAAAAAGACGAAAATACTATAAGATATGATATCCTTAATTTTTAACAACGTTTTTTACGAGCCGTTTCTGAACGGCTTGATTTGGCTGATAGATGTTTTGCCTTTTCATGATGTGGGTTTAAGCGTCATCATTTTAACTTTGGCCATCCGTTTTCTCATCTTTCCTCTCACCCATCGCGCTACTGTCACTCAAATCAAAATAAAACAATTAGAGCCTGACCTCAAAAACATTAAAGAAAAATTTAAGAGCAACAGTCAGGAGCAGGCAAAAAAAACAATGGAGCTTTATCGCCGGCACGGGATAAACCCTTTTTCCGGTTTTCTCACTCTCTTAATCCAAATTCCCGTTTTTTTCGCCCTTTATAAAATTTTTACCGCTGGTTTTAATTTTGATTTCAGTCACTTGTATTCTTTTATCAGCATGCCTGAAAATATTAATTTAAAATTTCTCGGCCTTTTTGATATGACAAAAAACAGTTATGTTCTTGCCTTTCTCACCGGCCTCACCCAATTCATTCAAATGAGGCTGGCCTTGCCGCCTGTTAAAAAGGAGCCAATCGCCAAGGCCTCTTTTAAGAACGATTTTGCCAGAAGCCTCAATCTCCAGATGAGATACATTATGCCGGTTTTTATTTTTTTTATCGTTTCCCGGCTTTCCTCTGCCATCGGTCTCTATTGGACGACCATGAATATTTTTGCTATAGTGCATGAAACCATTGTCAGGAAAAAGGCGGGGAAAATTTATGGAACAGCAAATAAAAATAATCAAATCATCAGTGGAGGCGGTTCTGGAGAAAATGACAGTCAAAGGAGAAATTGATGTGAGAGAGGGCAGCGAATGTTTCCAGTTTGTCATCAGGACCCAGGAGGCAGGGATTTTAATCGGAGAAAATGGACAGCATCTTCTTGCCTTAACTCATTTGGTCAAAAAAATCACCGAGAGCGAGTTTAAAAGAAATAATCTGGAGAAGATTCAGTTTCTTTTGGATGTTAATGATTACCAGATAAAAAAAACAGAGGAATTAAAAAACTTGGCCCGAATGAACGCTCAAAAGGTACGCTATCTTAAAAAGGAGATTGAGCTTGAGCCAATGAATCCTTATGAAAGAAGAATCATTCATTCTGTACTCACAGAATATCCCGATATTATTACGGAAAGCGTTGGCGTGGATCCCGACCGGCGGGTGGTCATAAAGCCTTATGATAGAAATTAAATTATTGCCTGGTTCTGAAGTGGAAATTACCGGAGAGATTTTAGCCGGCGATTTTGAATCTTACAGAGAGCAGGTTATCAAAAAATTATCTCAGGAGATAAAAGTAGACGGCTTTCGGCCAGGCAGTGTGCCGGAAAAAATTTTAATAGAAAAAGTCGGCGAGCCAGTCATTCTGGAGAAGATGGCGATTTTTGCTCTCCAAGGGGAATATCCCAAAATTATTCAAACTCATAAAATTAAGGCCATTGGCCAGCCGGAGATTTTAATTACCAAGATGGCAAGAGGCAATCCCTTGGGATATAAAATTAAAACAGCCGTTCTTCCGGAAATTGATTTGCCGGATTATAAAAAGATTGCCAAAGAGACTGTTGTCTCGGGAGATGCGGCAGATATAAAGGTTCAACAGCAGAGGCGGCTGGAAATCCTTGATAAAATAATAAATGCGGCGAGAGTTGAAATTCCAAAAATTTTAATTGAGGCGGAAAAAAACAAGATGCTGGAGGAGATTAAATTCAGCATAGAGCAATCCGGCCTAAAATGGGAGGATTATTTAAATCATCTTAAAAAAACAGAAGACGAACTTTTAAGGGACTGGGATAAAGACGCTCTCAAGCGGGTGAAATACGGTTTGGCCTTAAATGAAATTGCTGAAAGAGAAAAAATAGAGGTGCCGCAAGATGAATTAAACAAAGAGGCTGAGAAAATATTGGCACAACATAAAGGAGTTGACCCAGAAAGGGTGAGGATTTATACTTACGGCATAATTAGAAACGAAAAAGTGTTTCAATTTTTAGAATCATGTTAATACCAACAGTAATTGAAAAGAGCCAATTTGGGGAACGTGCCTACGATATCTATTCCCGACTCCTAAAGGACAGGATTGTTTTTTTGGCCGGCCCGATTACAGACGCCTTGGCCAACACCATCATTGCCCAGCTTTTATTTTTAGAACTTCAGGACCCCAAAAAAGACATTCATTTGTACATCAATTCGCCCGGGGGGTCAGTGACCGCCACCTTGGCCATTTACGACACCATGAATCACATCAAGGCGGATGTGGCCACGTATTGCGTTGGTCTGGCTGCCTCTGGCGGAGCCATTCTTTTGGCCACGGGCAAGAAGGGAAAAAGATTTGCCCTGCCCAATTCAGAGGTGATGATTCATCAGGTGATGGGAGGCGCAGAGGGCCAGGCAGTTGACGTGGATATTCAGGCCAGGCATATCATCAAAATAAAAGACAAATTAAACCAGATTCTCGCCAAACACGCAGGTCAGTCAGTGGAAAAAATTTCCAAAGACACAGACCGCGACTTTTTTATGGATGCCGACGAGGCAAAAAAATACGGCATCATAGATGTTGTTTTAAGAACTAAGTAATTTTTCTAACAGGTTTTTACCAGTCATAGAGGCCGGTTTTTTTAGGCCGAGTAATTCCAAAATTGTCGGAGCCACGTCAGAGAGGGTTCCTTTGATGTCTTTGTAATCGTCAATGATTTCCTTTTCTGTTTCCTCCTTTTTTCTTTTAAAATCAGTGGCAATGAGATAAAGGGGCACAGGGTTGATGGAGTGTTTTGATTTTTCCTCGCCCGTGATTTTGTAAATTTTTTCTTCGGCATTGCCATGGTCAGCGGTGATGACCATCACTCCGTTTATCTTTAAAACCGCAGGGATTATTTTTCCCAGACATCTGTCAATTGTCTCAATGGCCTTGGCTGTGGGCTCGAATTTCCCTGTGTGGCCCACCATGTCGGCATTGGCAAAATTAACGACAATGAAGTCGTATTTTTCAAGATTGTCCAAAACAGCCTCAGTCACTTTTTCCGCAGACATTTCCGGCACTAAGGCATAGGAAGGAGTTTCCGGGGACTTCACCAGGATTCTTTCCTCACCTTCAAACGAAGTTTCTCTGCCGCCATTCAAAAAATAAGTGACATGGGCGTATTTTTCTGATTCAGCAATATGAAGCTGTTTAAGGCCGTTTTCCGCAATAATTCTGGCTAAGGGTTCTTCTACTTCTGCTGATTTAAAGGCGGTTAAACAGGGAATATTTTTGTCATATTCAGTCATGGTGACAACCAAGAGATTATTGATGCTCTTGCGTGGAAAATGGGAAAAATCTTTGCTGACAAAAGCCCTGGTTAATTGCCTCATGCTATCCTCGCGGAAATTGAAAAAAATTAGAGCATCATTGTCTTTAATAATACCGGGCTTGCCCGCAGTAGCTTTAGCGAAGGCGGGCTCGATATTTGGGTCAAAAATTTCTTTTTTATACTGGCTGGCAATATAATCGGAAACACATTCAAATTCCTCTCCCTCTCCATTTACAAAAAGATTGTAAGCTCTGGCTGTTTTATTCCAATTATTATCTCTGTCCATACTGAAATTCCTGCCGATGATGGAGGCGATTTTTGCGTTGGGATAATTTTTTTTGAGATTTTGCTCAAAATCTTTATAGAATTTCATCCCCTCTTTTTTGTAGGCGTCTTTGCCGTCAGTGTAGAGATGGAGATAGACATTTTTTACTTCATTTTGTTTGGCCAGATCCAAGAGGGCGTAAAGATGCTCGAAATAGGCGTGAACCGTGCCTGAGGAAAAAAGTCCGGAAAGATGGAGGGAACTATTATTTTTTTTTACGTGTTCAATCGCCCTGAGAAAAGCATCATTCTTAAAAAACGAGCCGTCGGTAATGGCAGTGGAAATTTTTGGCAGATAATTATAAATGATTTTGCCGGCGCCAATGGTGAGGTGTCCAACCTCGCTGTTCCCTGCCTCGCCCCAGGGCAGGCCCACGGCAATGCCTGAGGCCTGGATGGCGGTAAAGGGATAAAATTTTTCTATATCATGAAAAGTTTTTCTCTCAACAATCTCCCACGGCGAGCCAATTTTGTCCGGCGAAATCCCGAATCCATCAAGGATGATTAAAACCACGGGTTTGTATTTCATATTGCTTTATTTTAGCATATGGTTTATTATAAAATCATTAACTTTATCATTTAATTTCGCATTCGTTCGAAATCAAATAAAAATATGAGGATAACGGACAACATGCTTCACTATCATGAATCTAACCAAAATTGTGCTTTTGGCCGGGTTTTCCGGCTTGGGAGGAATAGTCATCGGCTATTTTCTTCATCAGCTCATCACCCTTCGGCAAAAAAGCTCTGCTGAATTAAAAATCAAACAGCTTCTTTTGGATGCCAAAGACAAGACCCAAAAGGCAATAGAGGAGGCTGCCAAAAAGGCGGAAAAAATTCTTGAGGACGCCAAGCAGGAAGAAAAAACCGCTGTCTTGCAGGCGCGCAAACTTGAGGAAAGGTCTTTGCAAAAAGAGGAGAATCTGGAAAAACAGAGAACAGAATTGGAAAAAGAGAAACATGATTTTCAGGAAAAAATTGAGAGATTAAAAAAGAAAAAAGAGGAAATTGAGGCCATGGAGGAGCGGAAAAAGAATGAATTGGAAAAACTTGCCGGCCTTACAGAAGAGGAGGCAAAAAACGAGCTCTTAAAGATAATTGAAAAAAGGCATGAGGACGACCTTCTCAGCCGCATTCAAAAACTGGAGATGACCGGCCGGGAGGAATTTGAAAAAAGGGCCCGGGAGATTCTTGTCACTGCCATCCAGCGCCTGGCCTCCCCCACTTCCTCAGAAATCACCACCACCACTGTTTCCATTCCCTCTGATGATATAAAGGGAAAGATTATCGGGAAAGAGGGAAGAAATATCAGAGCATTGGAACGGGCTGCAGGTGTGGAAATAATTGTTGATGATACTCCCGGCTCGATTGTGGTTTCCAGTTTTGATCCGGTGCGCCGGCATATTGCCAAGATTGCCTTGGAAAATCTTATTCTTGACGGCAGGATTCAGCCCGCCAGAATCGAGGAGATGGTGGAAAAGGCAAAGATTGAGGTTGAAAAATTAATCAAACAAAAAGGCGAGGCCGCAGCCTATGAAACAGGAGTTATTGATCTTGACCCCCGGTTGCTCTCTGTTCTCGGCAGGCTCTATTTCAGAACCAGCTACGGCCAAAATGTTCTTCAGCATTCCATTGAGGTGGCTCATCTTGCGGGTATGTTGGCCGCTGAACTAGGGGCAGATGTTTCTGTGGCAAAAAAAGCCAGCCTGCTTCACGACATCGGCAAGGCCATGGACCATGAGATTCAAGGAAGCCATGTGGAAATCGGGAAAAGAATTTTGCAGAAATTTAATACTGATGAAAAAATTCTCCAGGCCATGCAGGCTCATCATGAGGAATATCCTTTTGAAACCGTGGAATCAGTCATTGTTCAGGCTGCTGACGCCATTTCCGGAGCCAGGCCAGGAGCCAGACGGGATACCTTGGAAAATTATCTTAAAAGGCTTGAGGATTTGGAAAACATCGCCAATTCTTTTGAGGGAGTGGAAAAATCCTTTGCCATTCAGGCTGGCCGGGAGATCAGGATTTTTGTCACTCCTGAAAAAATTTCCGATTTGGAGGCCCAAAAAATGGCCCGGGATATTGCCGACCGCATTGAACAGGAATTGAAATATCCCGGAGAAATAAAGGTGCATGTGATTCGGGAAAACCGAATAGTGGAATATGCCAGATAATTAGATAAAATAAGGATGTTGATAACTTATTGCTTTAAAAATGGCTTATTATATAATTATTTAAGTCTAAGAAATAGGTCGAAATTTATAAATTGTAGATTAGTATTATATTACTATGAATAAAGCTGGAATTGTTGATGCCGTTCAGGAGGTTTTGGGCGGCACAAAGGTGGATGCTGAAAAGGCGGTTGATACTGTGATTGACAGCATTATTAAAACACTTAAGAAAGGAGAGGATGTTTCAATTGCCGGACTTGGTATTTTTGCGGTTAAACAGCGAAAGGCCCGGCAGGCGCGCAATCCAAAAACAGGCGCCACAGTAAATGTTCCTGCAACAAAAGTGCCGAAATTCAGAGCGGCCAAGGCCTTGAAAGAGGCAGTTCGATAAACTCTTTGCAAGCAGTAAATTTTTTTCTGGTCCAGAAAAATTGAAAATCCGCCTCATCGGCGGATTTTCAATTGCGGACGGCGGGAATCGAACCCGCACCCACTGCTTGGAAGGCAATTATTCTGCCACTAAACTACGTCCGCACTCTGCCATTTTTATTCCCCTTCTTCTCCTTTTCCATCATCCTCACTCCCCTCCTCTTTTTTTTCTGTCTCGCATTCATCGCAAGTTCCGCAATCGCAGGCGCAGTTTAAAATGATTTTATCCATATCAATTATGTTTGGTTTTTAATAATAATAACGACCATTTTTTATTCATTGGCATCTGTTATTTTTTTGATTTTATTTTCTATGATCCAAAGAATACTGAAGATAAATAAAGTGAGAATGGTGGCAAAAATGGCAATGGTGTAAAGCCCGAATCCGCAGGCAGTGCCGATTCCTCCTGCCACCCAGAGACCGGCTGCAGTGGTCAGCCCGCTGAGAGTGGACTCCCTGAATATAATCAGCCCGGCGCCCAAAAAGCCGATTCCCACAATAATCTGCGAGGCCATTCGCAGGGGATCAAGAGAGGCTGTATCTGAATATTGCTGAGTCATAACAGAAGAAATTATTACAAACAAGGCCGCACCCATACTCACCAGGCCGTAAGTCCTCATGCCCGCGGTCTTGTGAGCAACTGTTCTCTCAATCCCGATGGCCACTCCCAGAATCATGGCCACAAACAGCCGCAAAAAAATATTCCAATCTATGTTGCTGAATAATTCCATAATTGTATTGTTTGCGATTTTAGCATATTATAAAAATATTAACAATGATAGCAATAACAGGAACATATTCTTTTATCATTAATCTTCTGGGAATAGTGAGCGGTTTTTTGTTTACTGTGTTGATTATTAAAGACAGAGTTTCTTTATCCAGTAAACTGCCAAAGAGTTATTTCACCTGGATGACCATTGGCGCCATTGTTTTTACCCTTGGTTTTGTCTTTGATTTGGTTGGTTATTTGATAGGAGAGGATTTAAACAGCATCCATCATTTGGCGCTGATAATCGCAGGTATGATTTTCATCTTCTATAATATGACCTTTTTGCAGGAGATGAAGTAGAATTCGGGCCGCTGGGAATTGAACCCAGTCTACATGCTCCCAAAGCATGCGTACTACCGGTATACTACGGCCCGGGATTACAAAATTACATTTTCTGTCGTTCTTATTTTAGCCTTTTTGGCGTTAAAATCAAGAAAAACAGCCATTATATCCACTTGCCATTCGGTTTCATCTTGGGCTATTATGTCAATTTCTCCCCATTTTTTGCGATAATTGCGGTCTTTTATTATAAATCCTTGTTTCATGAGAAACTTACAGGCTGTATTTTCACCTATTTCCCCTATTTTCTGTTTATCAGTCTGCATATTTTTATTTTATATCTTAACATTTCTATGTTAGATTAAATATATTGCGCCTGTGGTGAAACGGACCCCATAGTATAAAACTTCGTTTTAACTACGGGGCAAGTATCACGCTAGGGTTTTTACCCCGCACTTTTTGTCCCCATGGTGAAACGGATATCACAACGGTCTTCGGAACCGTCGTTGGGGGTTCGAATCCCTCTGGGGACGTATAATTTAAGCAAAATAGTGCGGGGCGAATCCTGCCGGGCGCAAAAATAATATGGATTTTAAAATTCCTGAAATAATTTCTAAAACAGCGCAAGTTTTAAAAGACGCCGGTTTTGAGACCTATTTGGTTGGCGGTTGCGTGCGCGATTTATTGATGGAAAATCCGCCAGCTGGCGGACCCAAAGATTGGGACATTACCACTAATGCCAAACCAGAGGAAATCCAGAAATTATTTCCAAAAACAGTTTATGAAAACAAATTCGGCACAGTGGCAGTTATTACTGATGCTGATGACCCGAGTTTAAAAATTATTGAAATAACCCCTTATCGTCTGGAGGCAAAATATTCTGACAAGCGGCACCCGGACGAGGTTCGTTTCACGAGAAACATTGAAGATGACTTAAAGAGGCGGGATTTTACGATAAATGCTCTTGCCCTGAGCGTAGTCGAAGGGATGGATAATAAGTTAATTGATTTATTTAATGGCCAAAAGGACATAAAGGACAAAATCATTCGGACAGTAGGTAATCCAAAGGAGAGATTTGATGAAGATGCCTTGCGGATTATAAGGGCTATTCGTTTTGCCGCAGAATTGGGCTGGAAGGTTGCACGTGAAACACAAGAGGCCATTAAAAAACAGGCGCATCTTTTGGAAATGATTTCCAAAGAGAGGATTAGAGACGAATTTATTAAAATTATAATGTCCGATAGGCCAAGTATTGGTTTTGAAATGATGCGGGAATTTGGGGTGTTGAAATATATTCTGCCGGAATTAGAAGAGGGGTATGGCGTCAAACAGAACAAAGATCATTTATACCCGGTTTGGGAGCATAATTTGAAGGCTTTGGATCATGCAGCTGACAAGAACTGGCCTCTGGAGGTAAGGATTGCTTCGCTTTTGCATGATGTTGGCAAGCCCGCCTCTCGGCAATGGAGCAAAGAAAAAAAAGATTATACCTTTTATGGCCACGAGATAATTGGCGCCAAAATGGCGATAAGAGCTTTGTCTCGGCTTAAATTTTCTAAAAAAACCATTGAACTGGTGGCAAAACTTATCCGCTATCATATGTTTTTCTCAGATACAGAGAAAATTACTCTTTCTGCTGTGCGCCGGACTGTGCGCAATGTGGGGCCGGAAAATGTCTGGGATTTAATGAAGGTAAGATTTAGCGACAGAATCGGCATGGGCAAACCAAAGGAAACGCCTTATCGGTTGCGCAAATATGAATCAATGATAGATGAGGCATTGCGGCAGCCGCTTTCTGTTGGCATGCTCAAAATTGACGGCAATAAAATTATAGAATTGTTGCACGTGAAACCAGGGCCAAAAATCGGCCAGATTCTGCATATTTTGCTTGAGGAAGTACTGGACGAACCTGCAAGAAATACCGAAGAATGGCTTGAAAAGAGGGCAAAAGAACTCAATGCTTTGCCAGAAAAAGAAATGGAGAAATTAGGTAAAAAAGCGAAGGAAACAAAGGAGGAGGTGGAGAAAAAGGAAATAGAAGAGATCAGAAAGAAGTGGTATGTGAAGTAATTTATTTTCTTCGTTTATTATGGAACGTTTTATGCACTTCTCTTAATTGTTTATCTGTAATATGGGTATATATCTGCGTGGTGGTGATGGAGGCGTGGCCGAGCAGGGATTGGACAGAGCGCAGGTCGGCGCCGTTGGAAAGCAAATCTGTGGCAAAGCAGTGGCGGAGGACATGGGGTGTCACTTTTTTGGCAATGCCGGCCTTAAGGGCATAATGTTTTACGATTCGTTCGATTGAGCGCCGAGTGAGACGATTATTGGAAATTGGAAATTGGGAATTGGAAATTGACACAAAAAGCGCCTCTTCAGTATCCGTCCTTTTATTTAAATAATCTTTAATGGCTTTTTGGGCGCTGTCTGATAGAAAAACTACCCTTATTTTATCGCCTTTTCCGCGCACGGAAAACTCGCCAGCCCGAGCGTCTGTGATGTGGTCGCGATTCAGAGAGCATAATTCTGAAACGCGCAAGCCAGTGGAAAATAATAATTCCAGAATGGCTTTGTCGCGCGAGGTCTTTAATTCGCCAGCTGGCGGACCGCCCTTTGGTGCGTCTAATAATCTGGAAAGTTCTTCCTCAGTAATAAGGTCAAGTTCTCTTTGAGGTATCTTAGCCAGTTCAATCCTTTCAACTGGCAGAGATTTTATCCCCATTTTTGCAAGATATTTTAAGAATACCCGCAAACTTATCAAATAATAATTCTGCGTTTTTTTCTTTAATTCCTTTCTGTTGAGCCAAAGACGAAAATTACGGACAGATTCGTCAGTGATTTCATCAGGCGTCTTAATTTTGGAAAATTCAAAAAACTTTCGCAAATCGCGGTCGTAATTTTCAACCGTCTTCAAGCTCCTCCCTTTTTCAATTTCAAGATATTCAAGAAATTGCTTATGTAAAGTTTTTATGTCGCACAACATTATTTCAGTATATCAAAATATTTAATTTGCAAAAAGTTGGGATTTTTGGTATATTCCAAATAATGGCATTAGCCACAAAGAAAAAACAGAAAATCATCGGAGAATACAAGGTGCATGAAAAAGATACCGGCTCGCCTGAGGTGCAGGTTGCTGTTTTGACCAAGCAGATTGACGAATTGGCAAAACATCTCAAAAAACATAAAAAAGACACTCATTCGCGCCTTGGTCTTTTGAAGATGGTGGCAAAGAGAAGGGCGTTGATGGGTTATCTAGTAAAAAAGAGCGCCAAAAGGCACGGGGCATTGGCGAAAAAACTGGGATTAAAAAAATAAATTATTTATGATTTCAATTTTCTCCTCATCAAAATATAAAAATCAGCGGGTGGCGGTTTTGATTGACGTGCAGAATCTTTACCATTCTGCCAAAGCCATTTACCAGAGGCGCGTAAATTTTAAAGAACTTTTGGATACAGCGGTAGGGGACAGGCAGCTGGTGCGCGCCTTTGCCTATGTGGTGACCACAAAAACCGGAGAGGAAAAGCCTTTTCTTGAGGCGCTCACAAAATTGGGTATTGAAATAAAAAGCAAGGAATTGCAGGAATACTACGGCGGAATGAAAAAGGCAGATTGGGACGTGGGCTTGGCGGTTGACGCCATCAAAACATTATCTTTGGTTGATGTGATTATTTTGGCCAGCGGAGATGGAGATTATGTGCCGTTAGTTGAATATCTGAAAAATCAAGGCAGGCGCGTGGAGGTGATTGCCTTTGGCAAATCCACCTCCTCAAAACTACGGGAAACAGCCGACGACTTCACCGACCTTGATGAAAACCCGAAAAAGTTTTTGATAAAGGGGTAGGATATGAAAAATAAAATTACTGAAATTTTAGGTTGGTACGGAGTTGTGGCAATTGTCGCGGCCTATATTATGGTAACTTTTTCTTTTATAAAACCAACTGATCTTTTGTATCTGATTCTTAACGGAACAGGTGCGGTGGGAATTGTGGCAGATGCTTTTAATGATAAAAATTATCAGCCAGTGGTCTTAAATTTAATTTGGGCAGTTGTCGCCATTGTCGCAATAATTAAATTAATAATATAAAAATTGTTGATTTTTTACCGCCTTTTGCTACACTAAAACCATTACCAATTTAATTAAGTAGAGAGTGGAGCGCAGAGAGTGGAATATGATTTATTGATTCTACTTTCAACATTCTACTTTCTACATTTTATTTATATGCAAACAAAAACATATGAAACTGATTTTGGCGGAAAGAAGCTTTCCGTGGAAATCTCCGATTTGGCAGACCAGGCCAACGGCTCTGTACTTGTCCGTTATGGCGAAACAGCGGTTTTTGCCACATCTGTTATGTCAAAAAACAGGCGCGAAGGCATAGATTATTTGCCTTTGACTGTTGATTATGAAGAAAAATTTTACGCCGCTGGCCAGATTTTGGGCAGCCGTTTTATGAGAAGGGAGGGCAGACCGTCGGAAGAGGCGATTTTGACCGGCAGGGCGATTGACCGCACCATTCGGCCTTTGTTTGACAGCCGCATCCGCAACGAGATACAGGTTACGGTTCTTGCTCTTGCTGTTGACAGAGAAAACGATTCAGATGTGCCGGCAATATTGGCAGGTTCTTTGGCGCTCGCCATTTCCGATATTCCCTGGAGTGGCCCGGTTGGGGCAGTGAGAATCGGACTTGTTCCGCCAGCTGGCGGAAATAATTTTCTCGTCAACCCGACTTTTGAGGAACGCAAGAAAAGTTTATTGGACATTGTTGCTTGCGGAAAGGATGGAAAAATAAATATGATTGAAGCGGGCGCGTTTGAAATTCCAGAGGACACAGTAGTAAAGGCGCTGGAAAAAGCGGCTGATGAAATCGCAAAAATCCAAAAATTCCAGGAAGAAATAATTGCTGATATTGGCAAGAAAAAAATTATTCCTGAGATTAAAGAAGAGCCGGCTGAGATGAAGGGCTTTTTTGATAAGAATGCACTGGAAAGCGCGGAAAGGGCGATTTTTTCAGGAGCAAAAGAGGAAATTGGCGAGGCAAAAACGCTTTGGATGAAAATTGCCATGGAAAAATTCGGCGAGGAAAACGCGTTTTTGGCTGACGACCATTTTGAAAACAGAATTAATGACATAATTCACAAAGAAATTTTGGATTCGCCGGCTGGCGAAGAAAAAAGGCCGGATGGAAGAAAAATTGACGAGATCAGATCTTTATACGCCAGGGCCGGAATATTGCCGGTTTTGCACGGCTCAGGAATTTTTTACAGAGGTGGAACCCATGTTCTTTCCATTTTGACTCTTGGCGGACCAAAAGATGTTCAGCTTATTGAGGGAATGGAGGTGCAGACAGAAAAGCATTTTATGCACCATTATAATTTTCCTCCGTTTTCCACCGGCGAAACAGGCAGGATGGGCGGTCCGGGCAGGCGCGAGATCGGCCACGGCGCCTTGGTGGAAAAGGCATTGCTTCCTGTCATTCCTTCGCGCGAGGAGTTTCCATACACCATCAGAATTGTTTCAGAATCAATGGCTTCAAACGGCTCCACCTCGCAGGGTTCGGTTTGCGCCTCAACTTTGGCCTTAATGGACGCAGGCGTGCCCATAAAAGAACCAGTGGCCGGCATTGCCATGGGACTCATAATGAGCCAACAGCTGACAGCTGACAGCCGACAGCAGTATAAGATTTTGACTGATATTCAGGGGCCGGAGGATCATCATGGCGATATGGATTTTAAATGCGCGGGCACAAAAAACGGCATCACTGCCATTCAAATGGATGTAAAAGTTGATGGTGTTTCTGTTGAGATTTTGGAAAAAACTTTGGCGCAAGCCAAAAAGGCGAGAATGGAGATTATGGAGGCGATGCTCAAAGAAATTCCAGAACCGCGCAAAGAGCTTTCCGTTTTTGCTCCAAGAATTGTGAAAATTATGATTGATTCAGACAAGATCGGAGCGGTTATCGGCCCTGGAGGAAAAATGATAAAAAGCATTACAGAAAAAACCGGCGCAGAAATTGACATTGAGCAGGACGGTTCGGTTTTCATCACCGGCAAAAATCATAAGGACACAAGCGCGGCGATTTATCTCTCAAACAAGCCAATCTGGACTACAAACCAGAACTTGACCAGCGAGGCAATGGAAGGGACAGAAACGGCGACCGTCCGCCCCGCAGAAACAATAATTTTAGAGGGAAGAGATAATTTTCTAATTTTTTCACTTTCCTTGACTTTTAAAGGTGTTTTTATTATATTGTCTCTAGAATAATTTTAACTGAAAGAAAGGAGAAAAAATGAACACAATTTCTGCATGTTGGCTTGATAGCGAAAAATGTCCTTATGGAGAGCCGAATGGAAGATTTATCTCCAGTCCCGTTTCGTTTTGTGCGCAATGCAGCAGATTTAAATACCACTCCGACTTAAAGAGTTTCAGCGATTTGTTTGAAAGATTTATGGACCTTTCCAAAGAGAATCTTATTGACGAAGCTGTTAAAAATATAAAGAGCCACTACAAAACAGTTGATGAGATTTTAAAAGACATGGCAGAAAAAAAGCACGGAACAGAAAGAGATTTGCTGAATGATTTAATAAAAATCCTTTCGGGAAATTTTGCGCTTAACACAGTGAAGGTTATTAAAGAAGAAGAAATAGAAGATGCTGTGTATGAAGAAGTCAAAGGAGAAAAAGTCTAAAATAAGATTTAAAAAGGCGGGGAATGTTTCCCGCCTTTAATTTTGTAAGAGAAAGAAACAGGTTTTTGGTTACACCTTTTTATAAGAATTAAAACTTTTATTGTATAATATAAAATTATGCCCTCCGAGGAGAAAATAAAAAAGGAAGAGGATAAAATTCCGGCCTTGAGGACCTATAAGACAGACACCTCGGAATATGTGAAAAAGAGGGGAGTGTCGCTTATTGAGATTGCGGCTGAGGAGGCAAGGGGGAGAGGTATAAAAATAGAGGAGGAAAACAGATTCTCGTTAAAAAAGATAATAATAATCTCTGCGTCCAGCGTTATAATAATCGGAATCAGTTTTGCCGGAATCTGGTTTTTTACAAAAGGACAAAAAGAAGGCCAGCCAACCTCTTTTTTAAAACCAATCCTTATCAGCGAAGATCAAGTTGAAATCTATGTTTATCCGGAAAATTATCCAAGAGTCCTGAATGAAATCAAAAAGGCCATTCAGAGTCAAACCAGAATTAACCAACTGCTTTATGTTTCACTGGTAAGGCAGGTGGGCGAATCAAAAGTGGCCGTGGGCTCAAGGGAGTTTTTTAGGATTACTGGAGCCAGCCCGCCCCAAGAACTGCTTGATTCCCTGGAGAACGAGTTTATGCTTTCAAAATTCTATTTTACCAAAGACTGCCCAATTTTGATTTTTAAAGTGGCAGCCTTTGATTCCGCCTTTGCCGGCATGATGAAATGGGAAACAGCAATGGCAGATGATTTTAAAGATGTTTTTTCTTTGGAACTTTCAAACGCAAGATCCTTTTTTGAGGACAGGGAAATCCAAAACCGCGATATCAGAGTTTTAAATGACAAAGACAGCCAACCGCTTTTGCTTTATTCTTTTATGGGTCGGGATTATTTGATAATAACGACCGATGAAGAGCCGCTCAAAGAAATATTTCGTCGCTTCTCCTCATTTCAGTACTTGAACGACTAAACAGATATGTTATAGTTATTTGTAAGATTTCCTAGCGTTGTTTACACTTTTTGGTAAAGTAAACAATGTTATGACAATTCACAAAAGGGCTCGCCTGACACCCGTTCAACGTCAGGAAATCTTTAACAAGTATTATACCCGAAACATGAGAATCT
>JACQXW010000005.1 GCA_016208535.1 Candidatus Terryibacteriota bacterium | reverse complement strand
TTGATAATTGATCCGGGCGCATAAAGGCCGGCAATGGCCCGGTTGAGGAACGGCTTACTTTTATCGTCAATAAAATTTTGAAGATTTTTTTGGTCATACTCGGGCCAACTCACCAAAGAAAGTATCTCTCCGTTATTTACATCAAGAATTATTCCTGCTCCCCCCTGGAAACTGCGCTCTTTGGCAGTGGAATCCATGATTTTAAAAAATTGCGCCTGAATCCTGGAATCTATCGCAAAAATCAAGTCATCGGCGCTTATTGCCGGATCCCTAACGCTTTCTGAAATAATATTATTTTGCGAATCCACCTCCACTAATTTTACTCCCCTGGTGCCTCTTAAAACAGTTTCGTATTTTTTTTCAAGACCATCTTTACCGATCATCACATTCATTAAAATTTTCTCTTCTTTTTTTAAATCCGTTTCAGAAGGAAGCCCGAGATAACCAAGGATATGGCTAAAGCCCGGCAAATTTATATAATTTCTTGAATCATTTTCGGTCCAAGCCAATTTAATTCCGTTTCTATCTTTGATAACTGCCCGAGGCGGCAAAATAATTTCCTGCTCTAAACTGTTTTTTTCAGCTCTCTCTGCAAAAGCCCTGCCCTGAATAACCTGGATGAAGAAAATTTTTACAAAGAAAAATACTGCCAACAATCCCAAAAAGGCATAAAAACTCTTAAAAGTTTTTTTGGTTATCGGTTTTTCCAGCCGACCCTCGAATTGTTGGGTGTCGAACTGGGGAATATTTTGGGAATCCAAAAAAATCTCATCAGGATAAATCTCATGATTGGTTATTTTTTTTTTAAACATATTATGCGAAAAATCTGATTTTCTTTTTGATAATATTTAAAATGAAAAACAAGATAATTGTGGAAATTGTGAAAATTCCAAACCGGCCGTAGATTTTAGTATTTGGTATAGAGTATAAGGTATCAATAAAAACTGCCGCAACAACTCCCTCCCAATAATGGCGAAATAAAACCATAAAAACAACTGCCAATATCGCCGTCCCCCACCACGGCGCCAAAAACAAACTGGCAAACAAAACAATATCGCAAACAATCCGCTTAATCATATTTTATTTCTCCACCATTAAGTATTTCAGATATTGGAGGTTGATTGGCAGGCGGAAGAGGATTTTTTGAAACGGGTCGGAGAGATTTATTTCCACCTTTTCCACCACTCCCACCAGCAAAGGAAATGTTCCTGGCGCCATAATTTGGTCGCCTAATTTTATTTCAATCGCGCTGGGCAGTTTTATTTCCAGATTCTCGCCCCCCCTGCCAATGGCAATGGCGGAAACTTGCCCTTGAATCATTACGTTGGTTTCTTCTCCGGGAAAGGAGATTAATTTCACCTTGCTGATGTCCGCAAAAACTTCTATCACAAAGCCAAGTAAAACATTCTCATAAGCTGTTACGGTCATTCCCGGTTTTACGCCATGTTCGGCTCCGGCATCAAGAAGCAAAATATCATAAGGCGCCTGCGGCGGCCGGGAAACAATTGACGCAAGAATATATGACGAAGGACCGTCCTTCGCCTCGGCGAAGGACGGTCCTTCGCTCGATGAAGGCTGATATGACAAAAGTTTGGTCTTCAGTTCCTCAATCTCTGTTTTTAATTCATAATTTTCTTTTTGAACATCTGATAATCTCCAATCATTGATAGACTGACCTAATTTTATAAAGGGGCTGAAAATAAAAACCAAAGGCCTCCTAAAAGAATCGGAAAAAACCGCCAAAGCCAAAAATAAAACAAGAACGATATATTTATTTTGGAGGAATATCTTCTTCATGCTGGATTAAAACATCCCGCAAATTATCCAAATCTTCAAGGACAATGCCTGTGCCTCGCACCACTGCGGTCATAGGATCTTCTGCCGCATAAACAGGAATTTTTATCTCTGATTCAAAAAGTTTTGTTAATCCTCTTAAAAACGATCCGCCTCCAACCATGGCAATGCCGCGATGCATAATATCGGAAACGAGTTCTGGCGGCGTTTCCTCAATCACCTCTTTGGTGGCGTTTATCAAGGCGCGAACCGATTTAATAATGGCCTCTCTGATATCCGAATCAGTCACGATAACCTCTCGCGGCAAACCGGTTACCAAATCCCTCCCCCGAATCGAAGCCTCCAGCCCCTCTCCGTTTTTTACCACTGAACCGATGGCGATTTTTACGTCCTCTGCTGTCTTTTCCCCAAGTGATATTTTAAATTCATCTCGGCTATATTCAATGATATCCTGATTGAGCCGGTCTCCGGCCAGACGCACATTTCTAGAGGTAACAATTCCTCCTAAGGAAATGACGGCAATATCAGTTGTTCCTCCCCCAATGTCAATGACCATATTACCTATTGATTCGTGGATAGGCAGACGGATGCCGATGGCCGCGGCCATGGGCTCTTCAATAAGATAAACTTCCCGGGCCCCGGCGTTTTTTGCGGCATCGCGCACAGCCCGCGCCTCAACGTTGGTAATACCTGACGGCACGCCCACCACCACCCTTGGTCTTGCAAAAAATTTTATCTTATCTTGGTGTACTTTTTTTATAAAATAGGAAAGCATTTCTTGGGTGATTTCAAAATCAGAAATCACGCCCTCTC
Source organism: Candidatus Terryibacteriota bacterium (assembly GCA_016208535.1). Lineage (GTDB taxonomy): Bacteria > Patescibacteriota > Minisyncoccia > UBA9983 > UBA9983 > JACQXW01. The sequence goes on along the minus strand of JACQXW010000005.1, from coordinate 6,254 downwards.
TCAGCGGACTGATGGCAGTGATATGGCTGGGAGTTCTCCCCACCATTTTTTTTGCCTCGCTTCCAATTGCCACCACCTGCCGGGTTTTTTGATTGAGCGCCACAACCGAAGGTTCGCTGATAACCACTCCGCGGCCGGCGACATAAACAAGAATATTGGCAGTGCCAAGGTCAATACCGATATCATGGGAAAATAATTTGTAAAATTTATTAAACATATTTTAATAATTCTTTTTTTGTAATTAATCTCGCTTTAGCTTCATTTCTTTTTTTAATTTCCAATTTATTCTGCGCCGCCGTCTTTTCGCTCACCACAACGCGATACGGAATACCTATTAAATCCGCTTCGGCAAATTTCTCGCCTGCGCTGACATCGTCCCGGTCGTCATATAATACCTCAATTTTTGCCTTTTGTAAATCTTTATATAATTCATCAGCCTTATTCTTAATTCTTAATTCATTATTTAATAAAAGCAAATGAATTCTGAACGGCGCCACTGCCTCTGGCCAGATAATACCCTTATCATCATGATTAACCTCTACCACGGCGCCCATCAACCGGCCGAGACCGATGCCGTAGCAAGCGGTTATAACAAATTTTTCATGGCCATCTTTGTCTTTGAATTTTAAATCAAAATCTTCGGCAAATTTGTTTTTCAATTTAAATATATTCCCGACTTCAATGGCTTTCTCTTTACGGAAATCGGATTTGCCGCATTGAGGACATTTTCTTTGTTCTCTAAAAATCTCGTTATTTATTGCCTTCCGGCATTTATCGCAAATATGCACCACATCCTCTCCTGCCTCAGTAACAGTTTGGAATTCATCAGAATATTTTGAAAAAGTTCCTCCAGGAGCAAAGGTAAAATATGTTTCTTTTCCAACCCCCGCCCTTGCAAAAACCCTTTTATATATATCAATCATCAAATCGTAATATCTGTCCCTGTCGTTTTCATTGGCGTGAAAAGAATAAAAATCTTTCATTAAAAATTCCCTTCCGCGCAAAAGTCCTGATTTTGCCCTTAATTCCATCCTGAATTTATTTTGAATCTGAAAAACATAGACAGGCAAATCTTTGTATGAAGAAATAGTTTTTTTAAGAAAGGGAAAAATGATTTCTTCGTGCGTCGGGCCAAGGGCAAATTCTTTATCTCTCGCATCTTTGATCCTATACAAATCGTTCATTGTTTCCCATCTGCCGGTCTTATCCCAATTTTCTTTTGGCTGGAGAGCGGGCATTAAAATCTCTTGGCCGCCTGCCCCTACCATTTCCTCTCTGATAATATTTTCAATTTTTTTAAGCACTCTAAAGCCGAGCGGCAGAAAGGTATAGACCCCGGCCATAAGTTTGTCTATAAATCCGGCCCGAATAAGCAGTTGGGCATTGGCTGAAATCTCATCCCTTGGCGCCTGCTTTTGGGTCTTGGGGAAAAGTTTGGACTGGAGCATAATAAATTGATAATACCTTAAAACCCTGCCCCAGTCAAAGTTTAAATCAATTTTAAAATATCGCGGTAGGTGATGGCAAACATCAGAATTAAGAGAAGAATGAGGCCGATGCCGTGGCTAATGCCGCTGAATTTCCGGCTTACTGGCGAACCTTTTATTTTCTCAATCAATAAAAACAAGAGCCGGCCGCCGTCAAGCGCCGGAAAGGGAATGATATTAATCACTGCCAAATTAATGGAAAGAAAGGCGGTAAAACTTAAAAGATAGGCAAAACCCATTTTGGCTGCCGCACCAGTCACGCTCACTATTCCGACTGGCCCTATCACTCCTTCCAAACCTGCCAAACCTTTGACAATATTGACAATAAAATAAAAAATGGCAACAGCAACGGAAACAGTCATCTGAAAAGTCATCTTCAACCCCTCCCAAGGCGCCTGATACCAGGCTAATTTGACAATACCAACCTCATTCATAACAATGCCTATGGCACCCTGGCCAAGAGGCGGATTTTCCCTAGGCATTATTTTTACAGAAGAAACAATATCGCCTCTTTTATATTGCATTTCCATTTCCCTCCCTTTGTTTTGATCTATAAAATTTTTAACATTTTCAATTTTTGAAAATTCCAAAATCTCATCACCGGCCTTCAGCCCACCTGATTCGGCAGGAGAATTTTTGGCAACCTCTATAATGGTTATTTTGATATCTTTAATTTCTTTTGCATTCGGAAAGGCGCTGGTGGAAGCAGGCAAACCTGTTATTAATCCGCTGGAAAGCAAAACCCATGCCAAAATTAAATTAAAAACAACTCCTGCGGCAATGATAATTGCCCTTACCTTGATAGATTTTGAGGCAAAACTTCTTAAATCGCCGGCATCCTGTCCCTCCTCTCCGTAAATTTTGACGAATCCGCCAAAAGGAATGAGATTTACGGAATAAATTGTTTCGCCTTTTTGGAATTTAAAAAGGCGCGGAGGGAAACCAAATCCAAATTCATCAACCCTAATCCCATTTTTTTTGGCAACAATAAAATGTCCCAATTCGTGGGACAAAATTAAAACAGCGAGAACGATTAAAAATAATAAAACAGACATTATTGTTTAATTTCTGATTCTTTGCGTTTTGCAATCTCTTCCAGCTCTTCCGTTGTTTTGTCAATTATCTTCTGCAAGTCGTCTTTAAAACGGAATTTATCATCTTCTGAAATTTCTCCTCCTCTTTCTTTTTCCTGGATGTCTTTCCAAACATCGTCTCTTTCTCTCCGAAGGGAAATTTTTACCTCTTGGAGCTTTTCAGATAAAAGCTTGAGCAGTGAATTTCTGCGTTCTTCGGACAGTTCGGGGAGGGTGAGACGGATTGATTGTTTATCCGCTATCGGCTGGATGCCAAGATTGGAAACACTAATGGCAGTCTCGATATTCTTCAGAATAGAAGCGTCCCAGGGAGTGATGCGAAGTGTTTTGGCATCTTCGACGCTTATAGAGGTAAGGTGCTTGAGAGCCGTTCTTGTTCCGTAAGAATCAATAAAGATGTTTTCAACCAGGGCCGGAGTGGCCCGGCCGGTGCGCAAAGAACTAATTTCATTTTTAAAATGATTTTTGATTTCTTCGGCCTTATTTTTTATCTTGGAGAAATTATAAGGCATGGTTGAATTATACTATTTATGGCAATACTAGGGCAAGATGCTCTAAAACCATTTTTGGCGAACCGCCTTTTTGGTATAAAAAGTTTCTGCATTCTTGTATTTTTTCCAGAATCGAAAAATCACTTAATTTATGAAGCACCACCTCCAATTCATTCAAAAATTCAATCGCCCTTTCTTTGTCTTGCGAAATGTTTTTAATTAACTCCAAGCGCCGAGCCGGCGAATCTGCTAAAAATTTTTTATAAAATTCTTTCCTTTCATTGTTAATCTCTTTCCTTTCTTTAGAATTATCTATAATCATCAGCCGCGAACGAAGAGCGGGAAGAACATCTTCCAAAGAAGAAGTGATCATAAAAAAATAAGTTCCTTCATGTGGCTCCTCAAAGGTTTTTAAAAGAGCGTTTGCAGATTCAATACTGAATGATAAAATTTCTATGACAAAAACTTTGCTGTTGCCTAAAAAAGGCTTAAGTGACGCTCTTTGCTGAAGATCATGGCTGTCCTTTATGCCGAATAATTTAAAAGTTTGATAAAAAAAATCAGGATGGGCCTCAATCGGTTTTAAAAGTATTGCCTTTGCCGCCTCGAATGCCATCTCTCGCGAAACCTCAAAGTCCCCCACCAGTAAATATCCGTGATGAAATTCTCCCTTCTCAATATGCGCTTCTAAAACTGATTTCATTTTACTGACTACTGATTACTGGCTACTGACTACTTTTTCGCAATAATACTTTTTTTATAAACATCCAAATGCTCCAAAGCGATGCCCGTGCCTTTGGCCACGCAAAACAAGGCATCCTCAGCCACTTTTGCCTTGACGCCGGTTGATCTGAAAACTAATTCATCAATATTGCGCAAGAGCGATGTTCCACCAGTCATCATGATTCCGTTATCAATGATATCCGAAGCCAGTTCCGGAGGAGTCTCGTGCAAGACGTTTTTTATCGCCCGCATCACTTCTTTAAGTTCTGATTCAATCGCCTTAACGATTTCATTCGTGGTGATATCCGTGCTGCGAGGGAGGCCGGTAAGAAAATCCCGTCCTTTGATTTTATAAACCATCTCTTTCTCCACGGGCACTGCCGAACCAATTTGAATTTTAATGTCTTCCGCAGTCCTCTCGCCAATAATAAGATTAAAATTTCTTTTAATATAATCGGCAATGGCCTGGTCGATTTTATCGCCAGCGCATTTGACTGAATTTGAGGCAACAATGCCGCCCAAAGAAATTACAGCCACGTCGGTTGTGCCTCCGCCAATATCAACAATCATATAGCCAGATGGCTCTTGAATGGGTATGCCGGCACCAATGGCCGCCAAAACCGGCTCCTTCACCACATAGGCTGATTTTGCGCCAGCCTTGATGGCTGCCTCCACCACCGCCCGCCTCTCTGTTGAGGTTACTCCGGCAGGAACAGAAACCATCACCTCGGGCTTAAAAATATTCCATCTGCCAAGCGCCTTGGAAATAAAATATTTAAGCATGGCCTCTGTCACTTTGTAATCAGCAATCACGCCGTCTTTCATGGGCCGATAGGCAATGATTGTGTCAGGCGTCTTCCCTATCATCACCTTCGCCTCATTACCCACTGCCAAAACTTTATTCTCAGGCATTGCCACAGCAACAACAGACGGCTCATTTAAAATTACCCCTTGGCCGGGCGCAAAAACCAGCGTATTGGCTGTTCCTAAATCAATCCCAAGTTTTTTTATAAAAAATGACATTTTCTATTTTTGCTCCTAATTTTTTTAATCTGCCCACCAAATCTTCATACCCCCTCTCAATGGCATACGTATTTTTCAGCACTGATTTTCCTTTTGCCCCTAGCATGGCCACCAAGATTATGGCCGATGGTCTTAATGCCGGCGGCGACATAATCTCCGATCCGCTGAGCGAAGTCGGCCCTTTTATAAAAACGCGGTGCGAATCAGCTAAAGTGATATCAGCAGCCAAGTGGTTCAGTTCTGTATAATAAATGGCCCGATTCTCATATACCCAGTCATGAATCAGGGTTTCGCCTTTAGCCTGCGTGGCTATTGGCACGAAAAAAGGAAGATTATCTATATTAAGGCCCGGAAATGGCCGGCCGTAAATTTTTTCAACTGGCGCTGTCAGTTTTGAAGGAAAAGTTTTGATATCAGCCAAACGACTAAAGCCGTTTCTCGCCTTGTACTCTTTTAGAATTTTAAAACAAAAACCCATTTTTTTCAACTTAAAAAGTTCAAGCTCTAAAAATTCCATGGGGCAGCGTTTTATAACAATGGAAGATTTGGTCACTGCCGCGGTTGCGATAAAAAACATCGATTCCACCGGATCCTCAGTCAACCAATAGTCAATATCCTGCGATATTTTTTCTTTGCCGTAAATTGTCAAAGTTGTTGCGCCGATTCCCTTTATTTTAATGCCGAGTTTTTGCAAAAAATAACAAAGATCCTGCACTTGGTAATTGGCGGAGGCGAATTTGATTATTGTCTTGGCGGGAATTTTTGCGGCAATTATTATGGCGTTCTCCGTGGCAGTGTCGCCGGATTCATACATTATTATCTCCTTTGCCGGCTTTAGTTTTGAAGAAACACTAAGACTGTCGCAACGGCCTTTTATCTTCACTCCCATTTCCTCCAGCGCGTAGATATGCGGCATAATGGTGCGTCTGCCGAGCTGGCAACCGCCGGTCAACGGCAAATCAAAAGATTTCAATTTACCTGCCAATGCGCCGATGAAAAGGACGATACTGCGCGTCTTTTGGGCCGCCTCTTTGTTAATTTTATTTATCTCAATTTTTTGGGGCGGGATTATCTCTAACGCCTTACCTTGCCATTTTGTTTTTACTCCAATGCTTTCCAAAACTTCAATTATCCTGAAAACCTCTTCAATCCTCGGCAGATTCTTGATTGTAGTTTTTCCTTCATTCAAAAGTGAGGCAATGAGTATTGCTGTTGCCGAATTCTTTGAGGCATTGATTGTCACCTCCCCTTTTAATCTCCTCCCGCCGTTAATGATATAACTATTCATGTTATTTAATTTGTAAGATTTCCTAGCGTTGTTTACACTTTTTGGTAAAGTAAACAATGTTATGACAATTCACAAAAGGGCTCGCCTGACACCCGTTCAACGTCAGGAAATCTTTAACAAGTATTATACCCGAAACATGAGAATCTGC
>JACQXW010000025.1 GCA_016208535.1 Candidatus Terryibacteriota bacterium | reverse complement strand
GCATTGACTTAAAAATTTAAATCGGATAATATATAGATAACAATTATAAGCTCTAATTATTAAATGATACAAAAACATCCTAGAGAAATGCCTGTCCGCATCATTCCCTTGGGCGGGGTGGAGGAAATCGGCAGAAATATGACGGTTATTGAATACGGCAATGACATTGTGGTTATTGACGCCGGTTTGGAATTTCCCCAAGAGGAAACCCCGGGAATTGATTATATTATTCCAAACACAAAATATCTTGAGGCGCGGAAACACAAAATCCGCGGCTTAATTATCAGCCACGGCCATCTAGACCATGTGGGCGCCATCCCCTATCTCATTGAACGCCTCGGCCTGCCGCCAATCTACACCACCAAACTTACCAAGGCCATGATCCTCAAGCGCCAGGAAGAATTCCCTCATTCCCGCCGCCTCCATATTGAAGAAATAAAATCCGACTCAATGATAAAACTCGGCCAGCTCAAGGCAAGATTTTTTGACATCACCCATACCATTCCTGACGCCATTGGCACCATTCTGGAAACGCCTTTCGGCAATGTCATCTACCCCGGGGATTTTAAAATAGAATTGGATGTCAAGGGCAAGCCAATGCATATTGATCAATACACCAAACTGGGCAAGGAAAAAAATCTGGTTCTCTTGATGGAAAGCACCAATGCCGAGGCCCCGGGATTTTCCATTCCGGAAAAGACAGTGCACCAGAATCTGGAAAAAATAATTGCCGGCGCCAAAGGCCGGGTCATCACCGGAACTTTCTCCTCTCTTTTGGAAAGAATCATTGAAATCATTAAAATCGCCGAACGCCACGGAAGAAAAGTGGTCATTGACGGCTTCAGCATGAAGGCCAATGTGGAGATCGCCAAAGAACTCGGTTTTTTCAAGCCAAAAAAAGACACCATTATCACCGCGGACAGAATCAGTAGTTATCCGCCGGAAAAAATCGTTGCCATCTGCACCGGCGCCCAGGGCGAGGAAAATGCCGCCCTCATGCGCATTGCCAACAGAAAACACAAATACATCAGAATCCAAAAAGACGACGCTATCATTCTTTCCTCATCCATCATCCCCGGCAACGAGCGCAACATCCAAAACCTCAAAGACAACTTGGCGCGGCAGGGCGCAAAAATCATCCATTACAAAGTGGCTGATGTCCACGCCTCCGGCCATGCCTATCAAGAGGAGCTAAAATTGATGCTCAAGATGCTGAGACCAAAATTCCTCATTCCCATCCACGGCTATTATTTTATGCTTAAGACCAATGCCGACCTGGCAGAATCAGTGGGTATTTCCAAGGAAAATATCGCCATTCCCTTAAATAACGGCTCAATAATAGAGGTGACAAAAGAAAAAATCCATCTATTAAAAGAAAGTGTGCCGGCAAACCTGGTAATGGTTGACGGCCTGGGTGTTGGCGATGTGCAGGAGGTGGTGATGCGCGACAGGCAGGCCTTGGCGCAAGACGGAATTTTTGTGGTCATTACAATCATTGATTCCCAGACTGGTAAGGTGAGGAATTCGCCGGACATTATTTCCCGCGGCTTCGTATATCTGCGGGAATCGCAGGAACTGCTCCGCCAGGTGCGGCATCTCATCAGAAAAACAGTGGAGGACGCCACCGCCAAGATGCATCCCATTAATATGGATTATGTAAAAAACCTCCTTCGCGAAAACATCGGCAAGTTTCTCTTCCAAAAAACAAAACGAAGGCCTATGGTGCTGACTGTGTTAATAGAGGTATAAGTTGCAAAAATTTGGATTAGCTCTATACTGGAAAAATATGGAAACAAGTAGAATGGAGGCTTTGCTCAAGGATAATCCAGTAAATATTCCAAGGTTGGACGACCTTATTGAGGGAACAGTCATTGGCCAGGAAGGGTCAATGCTTTTTATTGACCTCTCTCCTTTTCGGACAGGAATAATCTATGGCCGGGAATTCAATAACGCCAAAGACATCATTAAATCCCTGAAGCCGGGCGACAAGATAATTGCCAAAACTTTTGAGCTGGAAAATGAACAGGGTTATATTTCCCTTTCTTTAAAAGAGGCGAAAAAAGAAATCATCTGGCGGGAAGCGGAAGAATTGCAGAAAAACAAAACTCCCCTCACTCTTCCCATAACTGACGCAAATAAAGGAGGGTTAATTATGGAATGGAAGGGAATCCAGGGTTTTCTGCCAGCCTCTCAATTAAAAAGCGAGCATTATCCAAAAATCCAGGACGGGGACAAGGGAAAAATTGAAGAGGAACTTAAAAAACTAATCGGAAAAAAGATAAAGGCCGTCATCATCTCAACCAACCAAAAGGAGAAAAAACTTATCTTTTCCGAAAAGGGCACGGAGGTTGAAAAAATCAAGGAATTAATTTCTCAATACAAAATCGGAGACATCATTGAAGGAGAAATTACGGGCATTGTCGATTTCGGAGTATTTGTAAAAATCGCCGAAGATCTTGAGGGACTGGTCCATATCTCGGAACTGGATTGGTCTCTTGTGGAAAGTCCTGCCGATCTTTTCAAGACGGGGCAGAGGGTCGCGGCTCAAATAATAAATATTGCTGACGGGAAAATATCTCTTTCCATTAAAAATCTTAAACCCAATCCCTGGGAGGAGGCCAAAGACAAATATAAAGCAGGAGATGAAGTGAAGGGAGTTGTCATCAAGTTCAATAAACATGGCGTTCTGGCGAGCATTGAAGAAGGTGTTGCCGGATTGGTCCATATCTCGGAATTTAAATCTGAAGCAGATATGAAGCAGAAACTGGAACTCGGAAAATCCTATCCTTTCAAAATCACTGTTTTTGAACCAAAAGAGCAGAGACTCATCTTAAATTATCTGGCTGATTGATAATCGTCTCTATAGCTGAGGTAATTTTTTTTGAAAGTTTTTTAATAACTTGGATTTCCTTTGGCTTAAAGTTGCCGAGGATATGATCAATCACCTTTTTTCTTTCAGGTTTTTTTATCTTTCCCGAAGGCGTGGTTGGCGAGATTCCCACTCTTATCCTGAAAAAATCTTTTGTCTTAATCGCCTTCATAATTGATTCCACTCCCTTGTGTCCGCCAGAACCGCTGGCGAAAGAAATTTTGAACCTGCCAAGGGGCAAATCAAGGTCGTCATGAACCACGATCAGATTTTTAGCTTTCTTTTTTGAGGTAATCAGCGGCCTTACGGAATTGCCGGATTTATTCATAAAAGTTTCCGGAAAAATAATCTGTACCTTTTCTTTTTTAAATTTCATATCAGCCACCAAGGCATTCAGTTTTTTATCAAACTTCATCTCTTTGATTTTTACCAAATCGCCAAGCGTAATCCGGCCCGTATTATGCCGGCTCAATTCGTATTCCTCTCCCGGATTCCCAAGACCCATGATGTAATACATAAAATAAATTATAAATTATTTACCTAAATTCATCAAATGTGCACCACCGAGTGGTGCACATTTGTGGTGCACATTTGAATATGATCCGGAAGCCAATCTTTTAAGGCATCTTCCCACTCTTGAGGACTGCGATAAAGAGAATCAAATATATCACGGCTAACAAAAGGAAGTGATCTTATTTTTAAATATTCTCCAAGACTTGACCATGAATAATTTTTTAGAAAATCAACTGCCTTTATTTTATTTCTAATTCCTTTTTCTTTCCAATTTTTTTCCGTTTCTAATAAATCTAAAGGATTAAGATGGATATATAACGGCAAATATAACCTATAAGAATCATTATTAATATGTATAATTTTATACGCGCCCTGAAAAAGATTTCCGCTTCTTGAATTTATTTTATTAAAATAATGAGAATAACCCATTTCAATTCTGTGTAAAAATCTAGCAATTCCATTTTTCTCAACTTGTTCTAATATTAAATGAAAATGATTTGGCAGTAATGAAAAGGCATGTATTTTTACTAAGGAATTATTTGGAATTTTTTTACAAGCGATATCAATATTATATCTTGAAATATTTCTAATCGGTTCTTTAATGGTATTAAAAAGAATTAAATTAACAATGAAGCGTTCATAATCTTTTTTATTTAAAAAAGTATTACGTTTGTCCGTCCCACGATTAAAAACATGATATATTTCTTCTTCTGAAGGGATGAATTTTCTCATGTTTCTATCATACCATAATACGCACCACCATGTGCACCACCGAGTGGTGCACTTTAGTTAGTACGTAGTGTCGCTTGAATTTATTTTTAAAGTAATTTAATCACAGCCTTTCTTAATACTTCGTATTTATATTTTTTCTTCAGTTCCTCTACGCGAAAATCGGCGTAATTCTCAAGATGCTTAATAAAATTTGGTATCAATTTTTGCTCATGCTCGGTCAAATACTTTTCAAAATCATCACGCCGATTTTTAATTATCGGACAATCCACGTTCCATATTATCCAAAATAATTTTTTATTTATTTTCATTAACTCAAATGGAAAAAATCTACAATCATAAGGTCGTGAATTATAAATTTCGCACAATTCAGAATCATTTAAAAAAACACACGGTTTTTTAGTGTTTATAGTCTTATTTTTTTCACGTTCTTCTGGTATTGTAAAAAGTGGAAAAGCTAAATCCCATTTGCAGCATTTATTCTCACAAACTAAGCAATCGTGCCACAAGTCTTTTTTCATACCACTATTCTTCGGTGCCTTCTTCTATTTTCACAAGTTTATCAGGATGAATTTTGTATGCAGGACTCACGGTGCCAGGCTTATCTATATTCATAACGACATAAAGGCCGAAATCCTTTAAGTAATTCATGATAATTACTCTTTCTCCTGACGTTGTTTGCATTACCTGTCGATTTTCATATACAGGGTCTTTACCTGCATACTCCGACTTTTCTGTGTCATAATTTGATGGCATTTCGAATTTTTTCATATAGTTTTTTATCGATTAATTAATAATTATGCGAAACCGAAGACGGACTTCGGTTTTAATTATATACTTGATTCAAAACAAAAGAAAGTGTATATTATCATAAGCATGGAACAGGAATCTAAAGAAAAAAATTCTCTTTGGGAGTTTATCAAGTTTACCGTCATTGCCATTCTGATTGTGGTTCCCATCCGGCTTTGGATCGCCCAACCCTTTATTGTGAGCGGCGCCTCAATGGAGCCGACTTTTGACAATGGCGATTATCTCATCATTGATGAACTGTCCTACAACTTGCGCAAACCTCAGAAGGGAGAGGTTGTTGTCTTCCGCTACCCCCTTGACCCTTCCAAGTTTTTTATCAAGCGCATCGCCGGCCTGCCCGAAGAGACCATGGAAATCAACGGAAGAAAAATAACCTTGGCGGAAAATGAATATTTTGTTTTAGGAGACAATAGATCAGCCAGTTCGGATTCCAGAATCTGGGGGCCGGTGCCTGAAAATCTGATTGTCGGCCGAACCCTCGTTCGGCTCTGGCCAATCACTAAATTAGAATTAATGCCCGGTAGTACAAATTAACAATATGAAAAAAGATAAGGCAAAACTTCTGCTTCAGGCTCCGAAGGGAATGCACGACATTCTGCCGGAGAATTATATTTTTTATCAGGCTGTTTTTGACAAGGCAGAGGAGATTGCCAGCCATTACGGATTCCAGTTCATTCAGACACCAATTTTGGAAAACACCGACCTCTTTACCGCCTCCTTGGGCGCCTCCACAGACATTGTTGAAAAACAAATGTACACCTTAAAAACAAAGGGTGGGGGCAATCTGGCCTTGCGACCAGAAGGCACGGCCCCGATTATGCGCTCATACATAGAACACGGCATGCATACCAGACCCCAGCCAGTGATGCTCTGGTATAAAGGGTCTTTCTTCAGGCATGAAAACCCGCAAAAGGGAAGATTCAGGGAATTCCAGCAATTTGGACTGGAAATCATAGGCGAACCAAAACCGATTAGCGAGACAATAATAGTGCGCGTCCTCACCTTAATTTTGGAAGAACTCGGCGTCGGACCCATTATTGTCCACATCAATTCTTTGGGAGACAAGGAATGCCGGTCTCTCTACCGCAAAAACCTTGTAAATTATTACCGCAAAAAGACCAAGGATATTTGCAAAGATTGCCTTCGCCGGCTCAAGGAAAACCCCTTGCGCCTTTTGGACTGCAAGGAACAGAAATGCGGTGAAATCAAACAGGCTGCTCCGCAGATGGTTGATTATCTCTGCCCCCCTTGCAAAGAGCATTTCAAGGAAGTTCTTGAATCTTTTGACTCAAGCGAAATCCCCTATTTTCTTGACAATCATCTTGTCCGGGGCCTGGATTATTATTCCCGCACTGTTTTTGAAATTTTTGAGGACAGAGAGGAGAGAGACGATGCCCTTGCCTCTGGCGGACGCTACGATTACCTCGCCAGAACCCTTGGCAGAAAAGATATTCCTGCGGTGGGTGGAGCCATTGGCGTGGAACGGGTGGTCCAGCTCATGATGGACAAAAAGATAACACCCAAACAAAAAAAACTCCCGAAAATATTCTTTATCCATTTGGGCGCGGCGGCAAAACATAAAAGTCTGAAAATCATAGAGATGCTTCGCAAGGCCCATTTGGCGGTGAACCATTCAATCGGCAAAGACAGCCTGAGGGGCCAATTAAAACTTGCCTCAAAATTAAATATGTCTTATGCTTTAATTTTGGGGCAGAAAGAGACTTTAGAAAATTCAATCATTGTCCGCGATATGGACTCAGATAACCAGGAAACAGTGAAAATTGATGAACTTGTCGAAAACATTAAAAATAAATTAAAATGATTTGCATTATATTATTATGATTGAAGTAAAAAAAGGAGAAAATGAATCAACAGCCAATCTCGTGAGACGATTCACTAAAAAAATTCATGAATCGGGTATTTTGGGGCGCGTCCGGAGTTTGAAATTCAGAAAAAGGTCTCAGTCAGACCTGAAGAAAAAAGAGGCGGCTGTTAAAAAAGCCCGCCTAAAGCAAAAGATGAATTTTCTGCGTAAACTTGGTAAAATAGATTAATATGGGGCGAGAAATCATCACAGCAGTAGACGCAGGCAGCTCAATGGTTCGAATCATTACGGCTGAACAAAAAAAGGACGGAGAGTTGAATATCTTGGGAATTGGCCAAAAACCTTCGGATGGAATAAGGCGGGGCTATGTTGTCAATATGGAGGACGCGGCAAGATGCATTGGAAATGCCCTAAAATCAAGCGAAAAAATGGCCGGTGTCTCCATAAAAAAAGTTATCATCTCAATAGGAGGAATAAGTTTAGGTTCTATAAAATCCAAGGGCAGCGTGATGATCTCAAGGGCCGATGGCGAGATTATAGACTATGACATAAAAAGAGCAATCGACCAAAGCGAGGCAAATCTTCCCAATATTTCCAACAAACACATCATCCATACCATTCCCCTTTCCTTTAAAATCGATAACAACTTAGTTTTGGGGCGGCCCTTGGGAATGAAGGGAGTAAAATTAGAGGTGGAAACGCTTTTTATAACCTGCCTCAGCCAGCATCTTGCTGATATTATAAAAACCGTGGAATCAGCAGGGGTTGAGGTAGAAGATGTGATAGCCATGCCCTTGGCCATGAGTTATGCTGTTTTGACAAAATATCAAAAAGAGGCTGGTTGCGTTCTGGCCAATATCGGCGCCAGCACGATCTCCATCGCGGTCTTTGAAGAGGGCCTTCCTGTTTCTCTGGAAGTCTTTCCTTTTGGCTCAACCAGCATCACTAATGACATCGCCCTTGGTTTGCAAATCCCAATTGATGAGGCGGAGAGAGTAAAAATTGATTATGGCATCGACAAAACGCTTCCTTCCTCTAAAAGAAAACTTTCAGATATCATTGAGGCGCGATTGAACGACATCTTTGAATTGATTGAATCGCACCTTAAAAAAATAAACCGGCAGGGCATGCTTCCCGGAGGAATAATCTTGACCGGAGGGGGCTCAAACCTGTTCAGTTTGGAAGAGATTGCCAAGATGCTCCTGCATCTGCCGGCGAAGATAGGCACTCTCTCTTTAAAAAATAACCATTCTTTAAAAAATATCACCGTCCTACCTGCCAACATCAAAGAACAGATTTTTAACGACCCTGGATGGTCAGTGGCCCTTGGCCTGTGCATAATGAATCTGGATGAAAATTCTTCTGATCTGCCGATTCAGGAAACATCCAGGTCAAAAAGAAAAATCAGGCAAACCATAGGCCGGTGGTTCAGAACCCTGTTGCCTTAAAATTTACCATTTTTCATTTGACACGATTTTCAAAAACAATATAATAAAATTATGTCAAGACAATTTACGGCAATTTATAAAAAAAGCGGAAAATGGTATTTGGGCTGGGTAGAAGAAATTCCTGGCGTAAATACCCAAGGGAAAACGCTTAAAGAAGTCAAAGAAAATCTTAAAGACGCTCTTTTGCTGATTTTGGAAACAAACAAAATACTTAATAAAAGAGAAATTTCCAGAGGAAAATTTATCCAAGAGCCTCTTTTGGTTTCTTTATAATGAAACGGGAAAATTTAATAAGATATCTTTTTAAAAACAGATGCATTTTTGTCAGAGAGGGTGCAAGACATACTGTTTTTCTTAATCCTCTTTTAAAGAAAACTTCCACTATCCCACGCCATAATGAAATTGATAATTTTTTGGCAAGAAAAATCTGCCGCGATTTGGGCATAGAACCGCCAACTAAATATTAAATTTCGGGTATCGACGTCCGGTGTCGACGTAAAATTCTCGCCCCTTATTTTCGCCCGCTCGCCGAAAATAGTTGCAGAAATAAAGAAAGATTAGACCCTTATAAACAAACCAATAATTGCAACCATAACTCCTGCTGCTGCCGCGATACCTCCAACCCATGTGGCAATTCTGATTGATTTAGTAAGATTATCAGAAGACTTAGTCGCATCTGCAATAACTTTTGAGAGATCCCAAATTGGTTGTGATGGAGAGCCAGGAATATGTTTTTCGGAGTGATACCAAATCATCTTCCAAAGAAAAATGTCTTTCTTTTCTTCGCCAGAGAGAGAATCCCATTCTTTTTCAATTTCTTTAATGTCTCTTTTCATTGTTTTATCTTCTAAATACTCTTTTGTTTCTCTTCTTTTTTTCTAGTAACTTCTTGAGCCATTGTTGGAAATTATCTTTTATTACTGACAAACAATACTGACTGAACCCGGCATAGTTTTTGTTGCAGTGCAATAAACAGGTTGTGATGCCATCATTGCATTAATTGTATCTTGAGCTTGTCTAAGCGAAGCCTGACTAGCCGCGATAACTCTGTCAGTTTGAGCTATTAGTGCGTTGGTTTCATTATTCCTTGTTTGATAAAACTGAACAGCTTCAGCATTTTCGGCACTATGCGTAGCATCAATCTGTACCACGAGGTTATGGTTATCCGAAAAATGTTTTGCGTACAACGCATCAAACCTTTCATTAGCAGTTTTGGCTCCTTGTTGCAAAACATTTAAAATATCAAAAATACCTTGCATTTCACCTTGAGAAACTCGTTTATTTTTATATACATTAATATCACTTCGAATTGCTTCCATTGTTTTTAGGACCCATTTCTCGTATGCATCTCCATTCAATTGTTGCACTTCAACGTCTATCAGTTCTACCAATAGTTTATATACTTTTTCATCTCTAATTAAATAGGTGTCCTCTGGATATATTTTTAAATACGCTTGCGTTTGTATCAATCTATCATTCATAATCTGCCTTACGCCAGAATAGTATGTATTTTTTGTTATCGCACTAATATCAAGAATGGTTTGAAATGCTTCCAATTGAGCTAAATACAATGCAACAACAACATTTGAAAAATTTTCTTCAGCCAAAACCGCGGGGTTGGAAACAGAGGGAGTGGGACCTGGAACTGGGATAGGATTTTGCGTCTGTGGTTTTGGTACAGAAACAACAGGGGCTGGAGTTGATTTCTTTTTCAATTCCGCAACTTCTTTTTTTAATTGCTCAACTTCGCCTTTTAATTCAGCAACTTGTTTCATCGCCTCTTCTTGGCCTTTTCTGCTTGCTTCAATTGCTCGTGTAATTGCCTCTTTTGCTTCGTCAGGGACTTTAGCCAAAACACTGGTTAAAATTTCTTGATTTTTTGAAGTATTATCTGTAATTAAAGTGAGTAAATTTTCAACTTGTCCTTTGTCTTTAACTTCTTTTGATTTTTCTGTCGCTAACGCGATATTGCTTTCGTAATTGGCGATGGCTGTTTTGACCGCGTCTGGATTTTTTTCTTCCGCAATTGCTTGCACTTCGGCTAATCGTTCGTCGGCATACTCTAACGCTTTTTGCGCTTTCTTTTCCGGATTAAATGTGAGGAATAAACTTAATTTTTCAAAGGTTGTATCAAAAAAGTAGAAAAAACTGCCTGGCTTTATTCCCGCTTTTGTTTTTGTCGAAGCGGAAACGGGCGACGCAAAAAGAGCCATCAAAACCAAAAAAGATATTATTATTGCTGACTTCTTCATTGGGTTTAGTATATATCTTTTTTGCCATTTCCGCAATCAATTGCAGTCGGGCTTGACTAGTTTTGAAGGGGTATAGTACAATTAAAATATTATGCCCAGAATCAGTCCTGATATTGAAACTTTTGCCAGAGTAAAAGTGATCGGAGTGGGAAATTCCGGCACCAATTCTGTTAACCATATGGTGCGCTCTAAGGTGAAAGGTGTTGAATTTATTATTGTGGACACTGACGCCCAAAAACTGCGCCACAGCCTGGCCTCAAAAAAAATTCATATTGGCAAAAATCTCACGCGCGGCTTGGGCTGCGGAATGAATCCGGAAATAGGAAGGATGGCGGCTGAGGAAACCAGGGAAATTTTAGGAGAGGCCATAAAAGGATCTGACATGATTTTTATTGCCTGCGGTTTTGGCGGAGGCACGGCAACAGGCGCCGCGCCGGTTGTGGCAAAAATCGCCAAAGAACAGGAAATTCTTACCATTGCCGTTGTTACCAAGCCCTTTGGCTTTGAAGGGTTATGCCGCAATCGCCTTGCGGAAGAAGGGCTTGCTAATTTAAAAAACAGCGTAGACGCCATGGTAGTCGTACCAAATGACCGCCTCTTGGGACTAATTGACAAAGAAACCACTTTTCTATCTACCTTTAAAATGTGTGACGAAGTACTCAGGCAGGCTGTGGAAGGAATCTCTGACCTCATAACAATGCCCGGCATCATTAATGTTGATTTTGCGGATATCAAGGCCATAATGCAGAATGCCGGCTCAGCCTTAATGGGTATTGGCAGGGCCCAGGGCGAAAGTCGGGCTGAGGAGGCAGCCAGAATGGCAATCAATTCCCCGCTTTTGGATCTTTCCATCGAGGGCGCCAAGGGAGTGCTTTTTGCAATCTCCGGCAATGAAGATATGACCATGATGGAAATCCAGAATGCCGCGAACATAATAACAGAATCAATTGATCCTGAAGCAAAGGTTATTTTTGGAGCCTTTAATGATGACAGGCTTAGAAAGAACGAATTAATGGTCACGGTCATTGCCACTGGCTTCCAAGAAACAAAAATTCCCAGAAAATCTTTTTTATCACCAAAGCCTTCCAACCAAGAACCTGCTATTATAACTAAAGAGGAAAATGGCGAGGAAGAAAATTCCCAAAATACAATCCCCGCGTTCTTAAGGAGAAAGAAGTAATAAGTAATTAGTAATAAGTAATATGAAAAATAAAAATTTAGTGTTGCCGATATCAGTGGTCATCGCCGGAATCATTATTGCCGGAACAATTTATTATACAAGAAACAATAAACCTTTACCGAATAATGCCAATCCTGTGCCAGCCCAGAAACAGGAAATCAAGGGGCCGCGGCCAATCGGTCCTGATGATCACGTTCTTGGCAGTCCAGAGGCAGCCCTCACCTTTATTCTCTTTACGGATTTTGAATGTCCTTTTTGCAAGAGATTTAATGTGACAACAAAACAGATGATGGAGGAATACGGCAAGCAGGGAAAAATTCTCCTGGTCTTCAGGCATTTTCCCCTTGATTCCCTTCATACAAAATCAAGAAAAGAGGCGGAGGCCTCGGAATGCGCGTCTGATATTGGAGGTAATGATAAATTCTGGCAATATGTTGACCGGCTGTTTGAAATCACACCCTCTAATGACAAACTGGAACTGACAGAACTTCCGAAGATCGCAGAATATGTCGGAATAGATAAAGAAAAATTTAACGAATGCCTGAATTCCGGAAAATTCGCCGCCCGGGTGCAGAAAGATTATGAAGATGCTGTTGCCTCCGGAGCCGAGGGAACGCCATATTTTGTGATCATCAATAAAAAAGGGGAAAAATATCCGGTCAGCGGAGCCCTCCCCTATTCAGAAATTAAACTCATCTTAAATCAACTATTGGAAACTAAATAATTATACGCTGACAATGCGGCCTTGGCGCCCTCGCCTGCGGCAATCACGCATTGTTTGTATTTCACGTCAGTGACATCGCCTGCGGCAAATACGCCAGGCACAGATGTTTCATTCGTCTTGGGATTGATTACTATTTCTCTTTCTTCATTTAAATCAATAAATCCTTTCAAAAAATCTGTTGCCGGAATCCATCCGATATTAATAAAAACTCCGCCAACTAATAACTCTTTCTCCTTGCCAGTCCGCCGGTTGGCGGATTTGTCTTTATAAATAATTTTTTCAACAAAATTTGTTCCCTTAATTTCTTTGGGGTCTGCGTTGACAATAAATTCAACCTTTCCGCTCTGCCTTAATTTCTCTTGAAGCAATTCATCCCCTATTATCTTTGGGCCGAATTCCAAAACATAAATTTTATTGGCGTATTTTACGAGGTCAAGGGCTGAATTAAGACCTGAATTTCCGCCGCCGACCACTGCCACATTTTTTCCGCCAAACAACGGCGCGTCGCAGGTGGTGCAAAAAACCACTCCCTTGTTTTCAAATTCTTTCTCGCCCGGAATGCCAAGCCAGCGGGGATTTTTGCCAGTGGCAATAATAATGCTTCTTGCCTCAATTGTGCTTTGGTTTTTTAATTTTATTAAAAAATCTTTTCCTCCGCCAGCTGGCGGATTCTCAATCTCCTCCACCTCTGCTCCTTCCATAATTTCCACTCCGTATTTTTCAACTTGAGCTTGCATTTTTTCTATCAATTCTCTGCCGGAAATTGTCTCAAATCCCGGAAAATTCTCAATGGTGTCAGTGAGTAAAGACTGGCCGCCAACCTGCTTGGTTAAAATAACAGTGCTTAATTTTTTGCGGGCGGTATAAATAGCCGCGGTCAAACCCGCGCTCGCCCCGCCAATAATTACAACATCATAAATCATATTACTTTTATAACCTGCACCGGGCAGCTGTCAGCCGCATCCTGATTGCATTCAATTTTTTTTACCTCTAATTCATACTCTCCTTTCTCATTCTTTTTCCCGCCTTTTAAAACGGCCTTGCCTTTGTCATAATCCATCTCCCAAAACTTGGGGCAGAGCATGGCGCACGACCCGCACCCGATGCAACCCTCGTGGTCTTGTATAATTTTT
Organism: Candidatus Terryibacteriota bacterium; assembly: GCA_016208535.1. Classification (GTDB taxonomy): domain Bacteria; phylum Patescibacteriota; class Minisyncoccia; order UBA9983; family UBA9983; genus JACQXW01. The sequence goes on along the minus strand of JACQXW010000025.1, from coordinate 15,199 downwards.
GCCATAATTGATATTTTAAAGAATTTCATATAAAATGGAAGTGGATAAACATTATTGATAATTTGTACCATTGATGGTATTCTGTATGCATGAGATCTAAATGGTACAAATTAAAAAACAAAGCAATTAGTCTTCGCAGAAAAGGGTTCTCCTTGGGGAAAATAGAACATTTTTTAGGAATACCCCGTTCTACCTTAAGCTACTGGTTAAAAAATGTCGAGCTTTCAAAAAAGCAAAAAGAAAAACTTATACGAGACTGGAAAAATGCTTTAATAAAAGCGCGAAAAAAAGCTGTTTTATGGCATAATACGCAAAAAGAAAAAAGATTGCAAAAAGCTAAAGATGAAGCCCTAAGAACATTAAAAAATATAAATATCGAAAACTTAAATATTCTTGAACTTGTACTGGCATTTCTTTATTTAGGAGAGGGATCAAAAAAGAATGTAGAAACTGCTATTGGCAGTTCTGACCCCTTGATATTAAAATTTTTTCTGGCATTATTAAAAAAAGTTTATAACGTCGATATTAAAAGAATAAGATGCGAGTTAAATATAAGAGCTGATCAAAATCCCGAAAAAATAAAACATTTTTGGGCCAAAGAACTTAAATTACCGCTAGAAAATTTTAAACAGGTAAACATAGATAAAAGAACAATAGGTTCTAAAACATATTCGCATTATAAAGGAGTCTGTCAATTAAGATGTATAAAAGTAGAAATTCAAAGAAAATTATTATATTTAAGTAATATATTTTGTAATAAAGTAATAGATAAATATTTGGGCGCTTAGTTCAGTGGTAGAATATTACTTTGACATAGTAAAGGTCGTAGGTCCGATTCCTACAGCGCCCACTGGCCTCGTCGTCTAGTTTGGTCTAGGACAGCGGGTTTTCAATCCGTTAACTGGGGTTCAAATCCCCACGAGGTCATAAATTTTTGGAGGGTTGGCTGAGTGGTTTAAGGCGCCGGTTTCGAAAACCGGTTGGGGAGAAATCCTCTCACAGGTTCAAATCCTGTACCCTCCGAATGATTATCCTTGCCATAGAAACTTCTTGCGACGAAACCGCAATCGCGGTTTTGGAAATAAAAAGAGGAAAATTCAGAATTTTATCCAATGTCGTTGCCTCGCAAGTAAAAATCCACGCCCATTGGGGCGGCGTGGTTCCGAATCTGGCAAAACGCGAACACCAGCGAAACCTGCCCATTGTTCTTAAAAAAGCGCTAAAAAAAATTCCTAATTCCAAATTCCTAATTCCTAAAATCGATCTGATTGCCGTTACTATTGGCCCCGGGCTGGAACCGGCGCTTTGGACCGGAATAAATTTCGCCCGTGACCTAAGCAAGGTTTGGGGCAAGCCGATTATCGGAATTAATCATATGGAAGGACATATCCTTTCTGTTTTTTTAAACAGAAAGGAATTTTTAATTTTCAATTTTCAACCTGCCCGTCCGTCAGGCGGGTTTCCAATATTGGCCTTGCTGGTATCCGGCGGACACACAGAGCTGGTGCTTATGCGCAAATGGCTGGATTATAAAATTATCGGACAGACACTTGACGACGCGGCTGGCGAGGCGTTTGACAAGGTGGCAAAAATGCTCGGGCTTCCCTATCCCGGCGGTCCGCAAGTTGCTAAATTTGCGGACAGTCATCAGTCGTCAGTAGTCAGTAGTCAGATAAAATTGCCGAGGCCAATGATAAATTCAAAAAATTACGACTTCAGTTTTTCCGGCCTAAAAACCGCCGTCCTGTATAAAATAAAAGAATTAAGAATTATGAATAAAGAATTAAGAATAGCCATCTGCGCCGAATTCCAGCAGGCGGTCATTGACGTTTTAATTTCAAAAACCATCCGCGCCGCGAAAGAATACAAAGTAAAAACGATAATTTTGGGAGGAGGCGTGGCGGCAAATAATGAGTTGCGGAAGCAACTCAGCTGTCAGCTATCAGCTGTCAGCCGAAAGCTAAATTTTTTGCTTCCAGCAAAAAATTTTACCGGCGACAACGCCGCCATGATCGCCGTTGCCGCATACTTCCGCGCGAAGAAAAAACAATTTTCCAAGTCCGATAATCTCAAAGCCGACGGAAATTTAAAATTATCGTAAAATTTGGTAGAATTAAACAATGAACGAAAAATTGTTAAAACCCTACGATCCCAAGGCGACAGAAGACAGAATTTACAAACTCTGGGAAGATTCGGGTTATTTTACGCCTGAAAATCTACCTGTTTCTAAAATTAAAAATTTAAAATTAAAAATTAAAAATTATTGTATTGTCATTCCCCCGCCGAATGTGACTGGCTCTTTGCACATGGGACACGCGCTCAATGCCGTGATTCAGGATATTCTAATCCGCAAAAAAAGGATGGAGGGATATAAAACCCTCTGGCTTCCAGGCACTGACCATGCCGGAATTGCCACACAAAACGTCGTTGAGAAAGAATTAAAAAAACAAGGTCTCTCGCGCCACGACCTCGGCCGGGAAAAATTTATTGAAAAAGTTTGGGAATGGAAGGAAAAATACGGAAATATTATTTTAGACCAGCTCAAAAAACTCGGCTCATCCTGCGACTGGTCGCGCACAAGATTCACCATGGACGCCGATTACGCCAAGGCGGTGGAAGAAGCGTTTCTGCATTATCACAAAAAGAGGTGGATATATCAGGGAGATAGAGTTGTGAACTGGTGCAAAAGATGCCAGACATCTCTCTCTGATTTGGAACTAGAATACGAAGATACAAAGGGAAAACTTTACTATATTAAATATGGCTCCTTGACTGTGGCAACAACAAGACCGGAGACAATGCTGGGCGACACCGCTGTTGCGGTAAATCCAAAGGATAAAAGATATAAGGACTTAATTGGCAAAAAGGTCTTGCTGCCGATTATGAACCGCGAAATTCCAATTATCGCCGACCGCGACGTGGAAATGGAATTCGGCACAGGAGCGGTCAAAGTCACTCCAGCCCACGATATTTTTGATTTTGATTTGGCGGAAAGACATAAATTGCCTTTAATTCAAGTCATAGACAGATTCGGTAAAATGACTGAAGAGGCGGGTAAAGATTATGAAGGATTGTCTGCGCGCGAGGCGCGTGAAAAAATAGTCGCCGAACTGCAAAACAAAGGCTTTTTGGAAAAAATTGACGACTACAATCTGCGAGTTTCCAAATGCTACAGATGCGGAAGCGTCATTGAGCCGCAGATAAGCAGGCAATGGTTTTTAAAAATGTCCGAATTGGCAAAAATGGCGAAAAAAGCGGTTAAAAACGGAAAAATAAAATTTCATCCCAAACGCTGGGAAAAAGTTTATTTTGACTGGCTCAATAATATCAAAGACTGGTGCATCTCGCGCCAGATATGGTGGGGACATAAAATACCTTTGGAAAGCGTTGATGATGTCTTGGACACCTGGTTCTCCTCTGCCCTGTGGCCATTTGCCACATTAAACAAAAAAGACCAAAAAGAATTTTATCCGACCCAAGCTCTTTCCACCGGGCGCGACATCATCAATCTTTGGGTGGCAAGAATGATTTTTTCCGGTCTTGAATTCACAAAAAAAGAGCCGTTCAAAGATGTGATAATCCATCCAACCATCCTCACCAAAGAAGGCAAAAGAATGTCTAAATCTCTCGGCACTGGCATTGATCCAATGGTTCTGATAGACAAATACGGAGCAGATGCCACGCGTTTTGGCCTTATTTACCAGACAATGGGTGGGCAGGATATTCACTGGGCTGAGGAACATGTTATGGCAGGGAAAAAATTCTGCAATAAAATTTGGAATGCGGCTCGTTTTGTTTTAGAACAAAACGAGAAATCCGAAATCAGACCTGCCCGATGGCAAGGCGGGAATCCGAAATCCGAAACAATATCAAAATCAAAAATATTAAAAGAATTTGAAAAAGTGAAAAAATCGGCGAATAAAAATATTGAACAATATAAATTCGGGCACGCCCTGCGTGAAATTTACGATTTCTTTTGGCATAAATTCTGCGATAATTACATAGAGGAGGCGAAAAAATCCAACACGGCAGAAACTAAAGAAATTCTCTTCTACATCCTTTCTGAATCAATCAAACTTCTCCATCCCTTCATGCCTTTTATCACTGAGGAAATTTGGGGCATGTTGCTATCCCCCGACGTCCGACGTCGAGGATTATTAATTATTGAAAAATGGCCGAAAACATAACAGCATCAGTTTTTTTCTTTGCCGTGGGCGGCGGCTTCTTGCCCGTCCTGGTCTGGCTTTGGTTCTGGTTAAAACAAGACCCCCATCCTGAACCAAGAAAAATCCTCATCCTCACTTTCTTGAACGGGATGGTGGCTGTGGGTGCGGCCCTTTTTTTTGAATATTTAATTTCTTTATATATCGCCGCTGGCGCCCTGGTGCTTTTGCTCTGGGCCTTTACAGAAGAGATTTTTAAATACTGGGCCGCCTATCAAATTGCCCTCAAAAGACCTGATTTTGACGAACCTATTGATGCCCTAATCTATTTAATAACAGCCGGCCTGGGCTTTGCCAGTGTGGAAAACATTTTTTTTATCCTTAAATCCTTCTCCACTGACGGCCTTCTTTCCAGTTTTATCACCGGAAATCTGCGTTTTATCGGCGCCACCCTGCTGCACACCGCCACCTCAGCCATTGTCGGCGCCAGTATTGCCTTTGCTTTTTTTAATAAAAAAAGGAGGAGTTTTAACATCATTGGCGGCATTCTGCTTGCCGGCTCTTTGCACTTTCTTTTCAACTACTTTATAATTAAAAGTAATGGACAGGGTTTATTAAAAATTTTCCTGCCCCTGTGGCTGGGAATAATTATAATAATTTTTATTTTTGAAAAGGTCAAAAGAATTAAACAAACATAAAATTATGATAAAAAAATCATTTTTTGAGAGATTAACAGGTAGTCATAAAGAAGAGGAAGAAACCAAATTAGATGTCCTCTCTGATAAAAGTTTTATAAAAGAGGTGGAGGAGGAAAACGAGGAGGGACAGCTGACGGTTGATGTTTTTCAAAACCCCACTGAAATAATAATCCAAGCCATTATTGCCGGCGTGAGGCCGGAAGATATAGATGTTTCCATAACCCGCGACATGATAACCATTAAGGGAAAACGGGAGGACAGCCGCAGGATAGAAAGAGAAAATTTCTTTTTTCAGGAACTTTATTGGGGTTCTTTTTCCCGCTCAATTCTACTTCCCCAGGAAATCGACCCTGATGAGGCTGAAGCAATAATGAAAAACGGCATCCTCACTATCAAACTGCCGAAAATTGACAAAGAGCGGGTGCAAAAAGTGAAAATCAAAGGAGAGTAAAAAAAATTTCTAATTTCTAAATTTTGTGCCTAGGGTCAGACTTGCACTGACCACCCCTTCTTTTTCAGAGAAGTGCTCTAACTACCTGAGCTACCTAGGCATTTATATTTTAAGGCAAGATATTTTGGAATTTTTGCAGTTGTTTCAGTAAATCTGCCAATTGTCCTATATACGGCTCAATATAATAAAAAGCTCCCACAGAAATTCCTATAATAATCATCCATTTAAAAAATCTGAGGATTCTTCCTATAACTGCCGCCCTGTTCATTTTCTTTAAAATCCTCAAACTCTCCTCAGATATTTCAAGGTTTTTCTTTAATAATTGTTTTAATTCCTCGTCTGGCATTGAATTTAATATAGCAAAAAATAAAAAATATGCAAAAAGAAAACCCCGCTATAGATTAGCGAGGCATTAGGAGGGCGGGAGCGGTATAAGGGGATACCGCTCCCATAGGAGGAGGAGGTTTAATTTCTCTCCTATAAGAGAGGCTTATAAGCTAAGGCCCTCTCTCTTAAGAAAGAGAATTTACGTTGAGATGGAATTAAGTAATGTTCCTAGTGACTCAAAAATTTCTTGAGCCATGTTCTGTGTGGGGGCCGACACCAAAACTGAAGCAATATCCGGTCTGAAATGGATCTTTTTTCTTCTGCAACAAGGCCAACTGCCTTCTATTGTCATCTTCATCGACTCCATTTCCCCAAAAGAAGTAAAACCACTTATAACAATTCTTTTCCCTTCAAGACAGACTGACTTCATAAATTCTCCTTTTCTGTTCCTTTTCAGTTATAGTAAAAAAATTCTCCTTACCCAAAACCTCCTTTCTTTACATATTATGTGCTTTCCGCATCTAATATAACATATCTCAAAAAATAAAGCAAGGCGCCTCTGGTTATCCACAATCGCTTTGGACCTATGGGGAATCGGACCCCAACCTCATCCATGCCATGGATGCGTAATACCATTTTACTATAGGCCCGATTTGCCCCCGAGAGGAGTCGAACCTCTACTCTTTCCCTTAGGACGGGACTGCTTTAATCCATTAAGCTACGGGGACATAATTTTAAATCAAAAATTTTTTCTTTCTTCAAGAATTCTTTCTATCAATGCATACATTAACTTCAACATATTACTTCCTTTCCTGACAGTTATTCTGCACATACCATATTTAGTTTTTCCTTTTAAACCTCCGTCATTAAATCGAATAATAAATTCTTTTTTGGGTATTCCAGTAATCTGTGACCAATAATTCCAACATTGTTTTTTATTCATCCCGGTAAATATTCTCATCGTTGGTTTTATATTCTCATTTGGAATTTTGAATATATTTCTTAAAATCTTAAGATAAAATCTAATCATTGTCCCGTCAGAATTGATAAATTCACATGCCTTTTTGCTCCCCTCGGCCCAATAAAGCATGGCGATTGAAATCGCAAGTTCTCTATTAGGACCGCTTAAAAGTTCTTCTGCGTATTCTTTGGCTTTCTTTAAATTATTTTGTTTACGTAATGCACTACCGCCTCGTTTAGCTTTCAATAATGGTAAGTACTTCGGTAAAATATGAATACTATGAACATGATGCCAAATTGTAGTTTTAGGAATAGATAATTTTTCCACTAACTCATTTATACTATAACCGTGTCTTCTCAATTCTTTCATTTCTTTTATTTTTTCTACCGAGTGAACTCTCATACACCCATTATATCATGCGCAATAGATATAGCTACAATCTAATTTGTGGATAACGAATGTTCTATTTGTTTATTCCCAAAAGTTCCGTAATCTTTTTTTTGTCAAAACCAATGATAATTTCTCCCTCTATCTCAATCACTGGCACGGCCATCTGGCCGCTTTTTTCAATAACCTCGTCGCGCTTGGCCGCATCAATGGAAAGGTCGTATTCCGTATAATCAATCCCCTTCTCTTTAAACCAATCTTTCGCCATCCGGCAATAGATACAGGTCGGCGTGGAATAAATAATGACGTTTTTCATACAATGGATATGTTATCATATTTTTATGGCTACTTCAATGTCAATTCTTGCCCTGGGCGCGGAATCAGCCGGAAATTTCTCTGTTTTTAAAAACGGGAAAATATATTTGTCCAAAGATTACGGCGATTTATTGAATGATAAAAATTTCCAAAAATTCAAAACTGATATCTTAAATTATCTTAAAAAGAACAAAATCAAGCCAAAAATAATTCTTACCGACCTTCACCCGTTTTACAAAACAACCGATTGGGGAAAAGAATTGGCCAAAAAATTCAAAGTTAAACATATTCAAATCCAACATCATCTGGCGCATATTTTCTCCGTCTACGGAGAAAAAACAATGATTGAAAATTGTAAATTGAAAATTGAAAATTTTATTGGCATCGCCTGCGATGGTACCGGCTACGGCTTGGACGGAAAAATCTGGGGAGGAGAGATATTTAAAATCAAAATGCAAAAATCAAAATGTAAAATTATTGAGAGAATCGGACATTTGGAAAACCAAACAATGCTTGGAGGAGAATTGGCAATAAGAGAGCCGGCAAGAATGGTCATTAGTATATTATCTAAATTATTGCCAAAAGAAAAAGTTTATCCTTTTATTAAAAAATTTTATACTAAAAACGAATTTGAGATTTTACACAATCAATTAAAACAAAATTTTAACTGCCAAGAAACCTCTAGCACAGGAAGAATTTTAGACGCTGTTTCTGTATTGCTGGGATTTGCTAAAAACCAGAGAAAATACAAACACGAGCCGATAGATTCACTGGAAAAAAATTCCACCTTGCCATACAGAGATATAAAACCAAAGGTTACAGGTTACGAATTATTAACCACTCCTCTTTTTGAATATCTGATAAAAAATTTAAGCAAAGACAAAAAACGTCTGGCTGCCACTTCCCAGATTTACATCGCCCAAGGCTTATATAAAATAATTAAAAAATCACCAATTACTTATTTTGCTGGCGGTATTGCAAATAATAAAATTATCTCAGCCTATCTTCAATCAAAGGGAATTTTTGTCAGCCAAAAAGTCCCCCGAGGCGACGCCGGCATCTCTTTTGGCCAGATTGTTTATTATATTTCAACAAATTCGAGGGATTAGTTTTCCTTTCGGCATCTCTATGGGACGCAAACTTCCAAGAGAGGTTTTTAAAAATACCCCCCTGCCGCGCTCTGCCCTCCCGATTATTTTCGCTCCGCCAGTTGGCGGATTATTGTATTTTCTCAAAATTTGCAAAACTTTTTTAACTTTTTTTGGAGAAACAGCGGCAATAAACCGACCCTCAGAGGCCAATGAAAAAATATCAATTCCCAAAAGTTCTGAGATGGCAATAATTTCTTTTTTATACGGCAATATCTTTTCATCTAACACAACTTTCACCTTTGATTTTTCCGCCATCTCCACAAGATTGGCAGCCAATCCTCCGCGCGTGGGATCTTTGCAGGCATTTAGGTATTTGCCTACTTTTTCCAACTCCTCATTCAAAGGTTTGGAATCGCTTTTTACTCGCGTTTTGTAATTAAATCTCTTGGAAAGAAGCGCCGCCGCATGTTCGCCCAGATCGCCCGAGGTAATAATCAAATCACCCGGATTTATTCCGTTATTGGAAATTATTTTTTTAGCCAATCCCACCCCCGCTGTGGTAATCTCAATTTTATCTATTTTCCCTTTTTCTGTGACTTTTGTATCGCCTGTTACCACAGGAATCCCTGCCTGACGCGAAACTGCGTCAATTGACTCAATTATTTTCATTAAATCCGCCTTTGGAAACCCCTCTTCAATAATCATACTTAAAGAAATTCCCAGCGGCCTCGCTCCCATTACAGCCAAATCATTGATTGTCCCGCAGATTGCAATTTTCCCAATGTCCCCGCCCGGGAAAAATATGGGGTCAACAATAAAGGCGTCTGTGGTAAAGACAAGTTTCTGTTTCTCAAGATTAAAAATTGCCGCATCATCCTCGCAATTTTTCCACTTTCCCTTCAATCTCAAAATCCCGCGAATATCCCTGAGTAATTCCCATGATTTATAGCCTCCGCCGCCATGATCCAATTCAATTCTGTTATTTTGATTTTTGATTTTTGATTTTTGCATTTTGATTATATCTGTATTCCACATTGCAGGCGCCTTCCACTGAAACCATACATGGACCGACGGGATATTCCGGGGTGCAGAGTTTCTTGAAGAGAGGACACTCTCTCGGCTCCTTTAGACCGCGGATGATTTCCCCGCACTTGCAGGCAGTTGTTTTTTTTGATTTGGAAAAATCAATCTTATCTAAAATCTTTTTATATTTTATTTTCGCATTTTGATTTTTGAATTTATTTTTTATTTCCAATCCTGATTTGGGAATAACGCCAAACCCGCGCCAATTGCCGTCTTCCACATCAAACACCTCAAAAATAGACTTAAGCGCCGCGGGATTGCCTTCTTGGCGAACTGAACGCAGATATTCATTTTCCACCTCTGCCCGGTTTTCAGCCAATTGCCTAAGCAACATATAAATTCCGATTAAAATATCTTCAGCTATAAAACCGGTTATCACTTGCGGCGCCTTTATGTCAGTATAAGGTTTAACGCCAATTATGGTGGAAACATGGCCAGGATTGATAAAGCCATCTATCTTTAATTCGCCTAATTTTAAAAGCGCCTTCATTGCCGGAATAAATAATTTATGAACAGAAAAAACAGTCAGACCTTTTTTAACGGCATAGGCGGTCATGGCTGCGGTTGTCTCAAACCCCAAGCCAAAAAAAACTAAATCCGGATATTTTTTTTGCAGAACCAGCGCCTCTTCCACAGAATAAACCGTAAAAACTTTTGCGCCTTTTTCCCGCGCTTGATCCAAACTTCCATAAACCCCGGGCACGCGCATCATATCGCCGTAAGTCGCCACCGGAATACCCGCCAAAGCCAAATTAACAATCATATCAATGTCCTCCTGGCTGGTAACACAGACCGGACACCCTGGCCCTGATGTCAGTCTTATATTTTTCGGCATTAATTCTCTGATTCCATATCTTGCCACTGCCTGCGTATGCGTCCCGCAAACCTCCATTAGATTGATTCGGCGGCCAATTTTTTCAGAGAGTATGTCTATTTTTTTTATGATGTTCTGGATTGATTTGTTCATAGATTTTTAAGACTTCCCAGGCATCTTCTTGAGAGAGTTTTTGAATGGCAAAGCCAGCATGAACATTAACATAATCATTGATTTTTGCATTAGACACCAAAGAAATATTTATTTCTTTTTTAATGCCGTCAAAATCTACAACAGCGCTATCGTCTTTAATTGATTCAATTTTCCCCGGAATTGCTAGACACATAAATATTTAGTGAACTGCGCATGTTATACATGGGTCATAGGCCCGTATCAACATATTCAATAATCTTTCTTTTTCTTTTATTTCTTTTTCCTTGTGGTGTTCAAGAAGCGCCTGGGCTGATTTTTCAATGGAGGTGAGATTTTGGACCGTGGGCGTGATAATATTGGCATAGGTGATTATCCCCTTTTCGTCTAAATGAATTTCATGATAAAGCCCGCCCCGCGGCGCCTCAGCCGCGCCAACACCCGTAAAAAAGGACAGTCCTTCACTTGGTGAAGGACTGTCCTTCACCAACGTCATTCCCAAAAGTTTTTCTATAATTTCCTTGGCCTGTTTATGAAAAAGAAAAATTTCCACTGCCTGGGCAACGTTATTATGAAAAGGGTTTTGAAAATCTATCTTAGTTGTCGGAAACTTAGTTTCCGACATCGCCAAGCGGGCCAGCGCCCCCACCATTATCTCCCTTCCTTGAAACTTGCCGAATTTTGCCGTGGAATAGTCGCGCAATTCCTCCTCTATATTTTGTTTGTATTCTTTTACAGAAACATTTGCCTTTTTATTTGAAATAATTCTCTCATCGTCTTGAATAATAAATTCCAAGTCAACCTTTAACTGAGGATATTTTAAGGCACTAAAAAATTTAACTGTCCATTCCGCCTCTTCTTCTGTTTCCTCTAATCTTTTCATTAGTTTTCTCAATTCTTCTTTGGTTGGAATCTTGTGAAATCCACCAATGGTAGTGGTGGTGGGATGCACATTTCTGCCTGCCACCACATAAGCGATTTCGTCCCCTAATTCCTTTAAGACCAGCGCCTTTTTAAAAGAGCGCGAATCTTTTTGCGCCAATTCCGTGCCCCTGTCAATGCCGATATAATCAGGAAGCGCTAAAAAAAACAGATGTAAAACATGGCTTTGGATTATTTGTCCGTATTTCATTAACTCGCGCAAAAGTCGCGAAGTTTCGCTTATTCTTATTCCATAGGCGTCTTCAATTGCCGCCAAAGAGGCAAGGTTGTGCGCGATCGGGCACACGCCGCAGATGCGCGGGGTTATCCAAGGCGCCTCCTCAGCCGTCCGGCCGACCAAAATACCCTCAAAAAGGCGTTCTCCTTCGTGCACGTTGAGCTTTGCCGAATTATTATTCCAATCAACCGTCAAACTCCCATGCCCCTCTATTTTGGCGATGAATTCCCGGGTAATAGCCATAAATTTATTTTAACAAATTTTCGCCAATTTTAAAAATATCTCCCGCTCCCATGGTAATTATAATGTCTCCTTTTTTAGCGTTCTTTTTTATAAATTTTTTAATACTGGAAAAATAACTGATATAAACAACATTTGAATTATATTTTTGAATTTTTTTAACAAGGTTCTTGGCATGGATTTTTTTATCGTTTTTTTCCCTTGCGGCGTAAATATCGGTGACGATAATAAAATCAGCGTTATTAAAACTTTTTGCAAAATCATCAAGCAAAAGCCGAGTTCTGCTAAAGAGATGCGGCTGAAAAACGCACCAAATTTTATTATTCTTAAAATTTTCCCGAGCCGCATTTAAGGAGGCTTTTATTTCTGTGGGATGATGGGCATAATCGTCATAAATTTCAATTCCATTTTTTGTCCTTCCTTTATATTCAAACCTTCTCCAGGTTCCGGAAAAATTTTTTAATGATTTTAACGCCTTTTTCTTTTGTATTTTTAAAATTTTTGCCACAGTCAGGGCGGCTTTGGCATTCTCTGTATTGTGAACGCCGGGAATCTTTAAATCTGGCCTTGCGTCAATTTTTAAATAATCAATAACTCGGCATTTAGCCTTTTTGACAACTGGAAAAGAATTACTATCTTTTTTATTGTAAATTAAAAAATCTTCTTTATTTAATTTTGAAATAAATTGAGAAAAGGCCTTTTGAATATTTTTCAAGTTTTTGTAATAATCCAAATGGTCATTATCAATATTGGTAATAATAATGATTTTAGGATTAAGATTTAAAAACGCCTTTTTATATTCGCAGGCCTCGCAAACAAACCATTTGCTTTTGCCAATGATAAGATTGCTTTTGCAATCTTTCAATAAACTCCCGACAATAACAGTCGGATCCATTTTTGCATCAATTAAGATTTTGGCAATCATGGCCGTGGTGGTGGTCTTGCCGTGGGCGCCGGAAACGGCAATGGTATATTTATCCCTTGAGATTAAGCCGAGCATCTCCGGGTAAGACATACTGGGAATCTTCAATTTTTTTGCCTTTTGCAATTCTGGATTATTTTTAGAAACCGCGGTTGTATAAACAACCAATTCAGTATCTGAAGCGAAATTTGACAACCGATGGCCTTTGTAAATTTCCGCCCCGAGTTTTTTTAATTCATCTGTAATAATTGAAAAAAAGCGGTCTGAACCGCTCACTTTTTTCCCTTGCATCAACATCATTCTGGCAATGGCTGAAATCCCTATGCCACCGATGCCGATGAAATGAATTTTTTTGATTTGCCGCAAAAAATTTCTCTCCTTCATATTTTTCTCGCTATTTTGCAAAATTGGTCGCCGCGGTCAAATTCATTTTTGAATATGCCGAAACTTGCCGCGCCTGGAGAAAGCAAAACAATATCCCCTTTTCGGGCAAAGTTTTTCGCAAGTTCAACAGCCATTTTCATGCTTGTTACATTGGCCGCTATTTTTCTTGATTCATAATTTACAGCCGCTAATTTTTTTAAAATTTTCTCGGTGGCAAGCCCCTTAAACAAAATTAACATCTTAACATATTTTTTAACTTTCTTTGCGTATAAACTATAATCAAGATTTTTATCCGCTCCGCCGCCTATGAGGACAATTTTTCCCTTATAATTGTTTAATGATTCCAATGCGTTTATAACGGCATCCGGAGTGGTGGCGGTTGTATCATTGTAATATCTGATTCCGTTAATTATTTTTACAAGTTCCAGGCGCCCCCTCAAACCCGTAAAGTTCTCCACAGTCTTTTTAATTATATCTTTCTTGATGCCAAGTTTTTCCGCCACCTTCACAGCAAGGGTTATGTTTTCTATATTATTTTTCCCTAAGAGTTTAATTTGCCATGAAGAGGGGGTGCCTTTTTTATTAATAACAATTCTTCTGCTTTTCGCTTTTATTAATTTCGCAACAGCCGAACGCATTATCAACCAGTCATTCTTTTTTTGAAAACGGTATATATTCGCCTTGTCTGAAAAATATCTTTTCATGTCTCCTTTATAATAATTAAGGTGGTCAGGCAAAAAAGTCGTAAAAATCGCAATATGCGGGCTTATTTTCGCGTCGCCAAATCCCTGCAGCTGCCAGGAATCAAGTTCCATAACAACAATATCGCCCGGCCTTATTTTTTTAAGAAGAGGCAGCGTCGCCATTCCTTTAATATTTCCGCCAAGAAAAACCCTCCTTTTTGAATTTTTAATGATCTCAAACAATAAATGAGTGACCGTGCTTTTCCCGCGCGTGCCAGTGACGCCAACGAATATAATATCCTTTGCCAATTTTGCAAACAGAGAGGCATCCATCTCCACTGGAATTTTATTTTTTCTGGCTTCGGTAATATAAGGAGAATCTAATGGCACGCCCGCCGCCTTTATAATTAAATCCTTGTTTTTAAAATCATTAAAATTGTGTTTTCCTAAAACATATTTTATATTTCTGAATCTTTTAAGTTTTTTAAGAGATAATGTTAATTCTTTTTTTGTCTTTAAGTCAGTGATAGTAAGTTTTGCTCCTTGTTCAGCCAAAAATTTAGCCACATTTACGCCGCGCCCCAAAATACCCAACCCCATTAGAGTTATTTTTTTATTCTTAAAATTAATTTCCATTAATTAATATGGTTTTTCTTTTATTTCTTCACTCCTGTTATGAAACATCGTCAAATATCTTTCTATTGTTTCTTTGTCTGCCACGCACTCAAGCGTTTTTATCATCGCCGGAATATTCGCCTCCTCGCGGATGCCGAAGCATCCGTAGCAAGGCGAGCCGCCAGAAACGCAGATTGCCTTGCACCCTCCTTGGGTAATCGGCCCCAAACATGGCTTGTTTTCTTCTGTAATCCTGCATTTGTTCCCTGCCTGTTTGCAATCAAAGCATGTGGAATATCCGCGATACGACGGTTTTTTGCCGGCAAGCAATTCTTCCATTACCCGCACCACTTCATCCTCGTCAACCGGACAGCCGTGAATGGAAAAATCAACTTTGACATAGGCGCTCAAGGGCAAGGCATCAATCCCGCGCGGATGATATTGAGAGGTGTAAATTTTCTCATACCATATTTTTCTGTCTTTTTCCGGCATTATGGCCGGCACGCCCCCGAGCGCGGCGCAGGCTCCTAAGGCCACCAAAATTTTTGAATTCTGCCGCAACTCCTTCAAAAGATTAATTTCCTGTTGAGTGATAGGCGTTCCTTCAATAATCGTAATATCATACGGTCCGGGCTCAAATCTCTCCTGGCCCAAACGCCAGTTTACAATATCAATTTTATTTTCCAGCGCCAAAAGCCGTTCCCGCAGAGAAACAAGCTTGACCTCGCATCCCTCGCAGTCTGTAAAATCGTAAAT
>JACQXW010000004.1 GCA_016208535.1 Candidatus Terryibacteriota bacterium | reverse complement strand
AGATTCTCATGTTTCGGGTATAATACTTGTTAAAGATTTCCTGACGTTGAACGGGTGTCAGGCGAGCCCTTTTGTGAATTGTCATAACATTGTTTACTTTACCAAAAAGTGTAAACAACGCTAGGAAATCTTACAAATAAATTAAACAATTATTGAAATGTGGAAAAATTATCTAAAAATTAAGGAGGCAGCCGAGATTTTGGGTATCTCTGAATTGACTCTAAGAAATTGGGACAAAAAAGGAATCTTGACTGCCCATCGCCACCCTGCGAATAATTACCGGCTTTACCGGCTTGCTGATCTGGAAATTTTTTTGGAAAAAATTGAAAAAAGCAGACCAAGAAAACTAAGAGTAAAACTGGCAGAAGAGTAAAAACAATGCGTCCCGCTTTTAACGGGACGCAATTGATTTTGTTTAGTTTTACATCTATAAGCCGAATTCTGTTCCGCCTCATCGGCGGATGTGGTCATTTATCTGGGCCCTCGATTACTCTCGGGCTCAAGCGGCACTTGCTCGACATATCGAAATTTCGAAATATCGAGGATACGGCCTTGCACCGGACAAGTGTTTGCCACATCAATATGTCGCCATACTGACGCGTGCGCTCTTACTTTACCCCGTTTTACGGGGCGCACGATTTCACCCTTACCGAGCACATAACAAGTTATGTGCTCGGCGGTATATTTTCTGTTGCGCTTTCTGTCCCTAGAGAATTTCTTCTCTAAAGCGTGGCTGTTAGCCACTGCCTCTGCTCCGACGCAATGTCAGAGCGGTGTTCGGACTTTCCTCTGCCAATTTTGCCTGAACAAAGTGAGGATGCAAAATTGAGCATCCGCCTCTGGCGGACAACATTGACAGCGACCACCCAATGTAAAACTGATTATAGTATAGCCTTATTTTAAAAAAAGTCAACTTAAAATAATCCGGGCGGACTGGTGTTTGTGGTGTTACCACTAAAACTGACATTCACGGCCTTTTCCACTGAATAACTTCCCTCTGCCTTGACGCCTAAATTATTATTCTCAATGGAAACATTTTCAAGATTAATAAGAGAATCAGTGTAAGTAAGAGCTGTATCTGCATAACTAAATGTCGCTCCTTTGATTTCCGATCTGCTCCCTGCATACATTTTTATTCCTCGCCAATCTCCTTTTGCAGGAGTAGCTAAATTTGAACTGAAGATAATGTCATTGGAATCCGAACCCTGAACCAAGAGGGTGCCATAAATATCAAGCCGGCCGCCGCTCCAAGATCCTCCCTCACCTTTTACGGTAACTCCAGGCTCTATAACCAAAGTGGAAGTGGCCTGAACAAGAATTCCATCGTTTAAGATGTAGGGCAAAGAATTTACTCTTAAGGTGGTGGTGGAATTTACCGGAACAATTCCCGTCCATCCGTCATAAAGAACAATACCGTCAGTGCCGTTGCCAGAACCGGAATTATTGGTCAGAACAGGAGGAGTATAGATTGAATAAATTGCGTATAAACTGTTTGAAATAAAACTATTGGCGTCAACTGTTGTCTGTGAACCATTTACATATAATCCGCGGTGATTATTCATAAAGGTGTTATTTTGAATTATTGAACCGCCTCCTTCCACCACCACCCCGCTGTCATAACTATCGGGATCCACATTATTATTGTTTCTAAAAATATTATTATTGACTGTGGAACTGGAAATGACAAGTTCTAGGCCATCAACTGCGGAATATTCAAAAATAGAATTTGTGATTAAAACAGAAGTTTCCTTGACATAAAGATTTGATCTGGTGATCGGTCCCCATCCTCCAAAAGGCTTACCGCCATACCTGATAATAACATTGTCAAAAACAGAATCATTGTTGGTTGTCGACTCCACCCTAATTCCATACCAATCGCCAGACACAGGAACGGTTGAGGTGGCATCATTATTAGTGTCTCCTTCATATTCATCGTCATAAAAACTGGTAAAAACAATCTGTTCGTCTGCGGTTCCTTGAGATATTATTTTTGCGTTTTCCTGGAATGATAATCCCGCGCTATTGTAAAATTTTATAACCACGCCCGGCTCGATAGTAAGAGTGGAGGTGGTCTTAAAAACTTGGTTGGTATCATTAACAAAATAAGGGTTTTTTGATTTTATGAGAGCAATGTCAGAAGAAATACTGGAAGACCCTTTGGCTATAAGATAATTAACGCTGTTGCGGGCCTTGGGAGTGGCGTTGATGGGATTACCAGCCGCATTTTTGCCGTTTCTGATAGTGCCGTTCCAGCCAATATTGCTTCCCCAATTTGTTGAATCATTGGCCGAAACATTCGGGTCGTATCTTTCCATTGAAAGATAATAAGACCCTGCTGCTCCTGCATACCAATTATAATCATACGGAATTTGATCAATGGTGGTGGAGGAAAAAGATAAAATCAAGCCCTCGCCGTCATTCTCCAAGCCCGAGCCGCTACCCAATCCGCTAAAAGGAGCAATAAGATCTGCTGCAATGTCGCTGATAGTATTGTCACTGGTTCGCTCAATAAGATAATAATCATTTGCCGGAATTGTTCCTGAAAGATTGATATAGGGAACGCCATCCTCAGCGTATAAAACCCAGCCATTAAGATTTATTTCCGAATCTGTCCGATTAAAAAGCTCAATCCACTCGTCGTAAGGATAATCAGCGCTTGTTCCTGCCCAAGCCACCTCGTTGATGACCACCGGCATCAAGGAGATTTGCACGGTCTGGGTGGTTGTGCCAGACCAATGGTCTGTTGTATCTTTGGCGCGCACGGAAAAATTATTTGTTGAGCCGTCGGAAACCGAAACGATGGTTGAGGTGGCAGTGGTGGTGCTGGTATTAGCGTTAAAAGTGAATTCATAATAATCTACATCATCTGCCAGACTCTGCCAGGAAATATTAAGGGTGGTGGTGGCAACCATGCATCCGGAAGTTGAAAAAGAATTTGCGCATTCGGAAACAAAAAAAGAATCAATGTCTGGAGTAATGGAGTCTATGAAAAGCGATACCTCAGTTGAACTTGAAACATTCCCTGCTTCGTCTGCGCTGAAAAATTTAATAGTGGTTGTGCCTTGATTCAAAGAGAGCATGAGCGACCAGTTGCCCAAAGAGTTCGCGCTAGTGGTTGCAGTATTAAAATCCTGAAAAACTGTGCTTGAGGCTTCAGCAGTGCCGATAAAAGTTATATCGCTAGAGGTAAAGGTTTGGGAAAAATCATCAGGAGAGGAAACGACCGGCGAATCTGGCGGAGTGGTATCGCCCGGCGGCGGCGCAGGTGGCGCGGGTGGAGGCGGAGGTGGCTCAGGTTCAGGTTCAGGTTCAGTCGGCGGCGCTGGGACTGGCGCTGGCGGCGGCGCGCCGCCGCCAAAACCAGGATAAGGAAGCATTGTGTCGGAAACTAAGTTTCCGACAATTGGTATTGGCTGCGGATTTTGTTCTTGATTTAAATTTAATATAATATCTTGGCTTGGTGCTGGCTGATTGGATATTTCAGAAATAGGCGCCCCTGAAACAGATTCAGTTTTTAAAGTATTTGATGTTTCCAAACCGACATCGTAAGTCGGTTCTTGTTCTTGAAAAATAAATCCTGGTCCGGCTGTTTGAGAAGAGGAAGAAAATAAAGATTTTATTTTAAAATAACCATTAATAAATCCTGTGGAAATTATATTCTTGGCATTATTGAGATTACTTGCGGTGAATTCTGAAACAATATCAAAAGGGCTTTTTATTTTATCAATTAATTTTTGGAAAAATGTTTTACCCTCCTCTTCTTGTAGTCTTTTTTGATACGCAATCTCCGCCTCTTTTTGAAACAAATCAACCACTCCCGCGCCTGCCAAAACCGCTTGCTTGGAAAGCAATGACCAGTAATCCGAAAGAATTAAGTCATTTTTTAAAGTAAGTTTAATTTTTGAACCTGTTAGATAATCTCTTGTAGGTTCAATTTTAAAAAGTTTAAATAAAATATTATTTAACGATTCAATACCATATCCATAATTACTATCTCGTTTAAATTCAACCGGTGTTTTATATTTTTCATAAAAAATAGTGCCGTCGCTGAAAAAATTATTATTGGAATAATCGGCAAGATAATCAAAATATTGGTCCAGAGAATTGAAAACCAGTATTTTTTCATTATTTTTTAAAATATCGCTGACTAAATCTATATTATCTTTATTAAATTTAGTCGCCCAATCTTCGTAAGAACTGATGCCGGTTATTCCAAATGGCAACTGATTGCCGGCATGAGTGTCATCTCTTGTGTGGCTGGGGACAGTGGCATCTTCTATGAGATGAAGAATATGGCCCAGAGCATAATATGCTTTTTTCTTGTCGCCCTTGATATAATACTCAATTGCCTTGTTCCAAGAATATTCCTGAACATTGTATTGAGCCCATTCTTTTGAGGTTCTGTAACCTTTGTAACCTGTGCCATAAATTGGGTCATAAAAATGGTTAAACCAGCGCGGAGGAATATCTTCGTCAATACTGCCTCTTAAAATTTCTTCTTTAAAATCATCAGATATTTTTTGGCCAAATTTAAGATTATATAAATCAATTATCTCATTAGTGAGCCCTGGATGGGTGGTTTTATCATCATAGGCCCTAATCCATAAAACAAAAATTAATATTAAGACAATAATCAGTATAAAAAATATTCTTGAGAATTTTATATTTCTATAATTTTCCATATCTCTCTTGGATATTTCACAAAATCTATTAATCCAAAAATAACATTGCCATTATTGTCACTAATTTTAAATTGTTTGTTATTTTCATAAAGTGACCCTTTATAATCTAATTTCCCATTAAGATCGTTTATCATTTCCTCTATTCGCCCTATATTGGCAACTTTCTGTAAATATTCTTTTTGCTCCTCTTGCTTCTCAATAACAAAATACTTGCTTGCCAAATCTATATTCCCTTCTTTTAGCGCCTGAATAAATAATTCCAAGGTTTCCTCCGGCGTTTTTCCGCCATAGGTGTCTTCTAAATAAGGTCTTTGCAATTCTTTTATAATTTTTTCCTGCTTCTTTTTTTCTAAAAAAGTGTACAGGTTGCTTAAAATTAAAACAACCGCAACAAATGCGGCAAAAATTATTACACCAAATTTTAATCCCCTCTTTATTTTTATTTCATTAAAAAATTTCACAACTAGAAATAATTTTATCAAATTAAAATTCAATCAACAAATTTTTCTGTTGATAACTTTTAATAAAGATTTTTAAAAAAAATCTAATGGACACTAATGGACATAGTGTCCATTAAGATTATTTAAAATTGTCCAATAGATTTTGAAACTCTTTGGTGGTATTTGGGGACACTTTAATTCCCTGTTCCAAAATCTGCTTTGCCTTAGCTTCATCCTTCAAATTATAGTGGTAAAATTCATATAAACTGCGGTAGATGTAAATGGCGCTTGGGTCAATTTTTATTGCCATCAAAAAATTTTCCTCTGCCTTTTTATTGTCCTTTATAAAATTAGCATAAAGGTCGCCGAGATTATTAAAGGGTGTGGGGCTTTGGGGATTTATGACAGCGGCATATTCCCAGCAATCCCGCGCGCCCTCATAATCCCCTATTATTTTTCTATAAATGCCCAATAAAAGCCAATTATCAAAGATGCTTGGGTTTTGTTTAAGTTCTGTGGATAACTTTTCTATTTTCTCCAAAATAATTTTCTGAGCATCGGACGCCATGGTTGAAGGCATATTTATTGGTCGGTCTAAGTTTGGATGTTCTAGTTGTTGTATTTGTTTTAATTGTTGTGTTTTCTCAAACTCGACAACCGTTGTCGAGTCTCTATAAATATAATAGCCCGCGCCGGCGACAAGTAATAAAATAAAAATTCCAAAAATAATTTTAACTTTCATTAACCTTTTCCAAGGGTAGTCCTTGGATTTTAGATTTTAGCCAATAATCAATATAATCATGAAATTCTTTAAAATCACTGAAATATTCAGGAAATTTTTCTTTATTTAAAATTAAAAACTCAATTCTATTAAATCCCATATAATCAAACAGACTTGAATATTTATATGTTTTTAAAAAATTATTTGCTTCTATTATATCAGAAATTCCTTTTTCTTTCCAATCTGGATAAATTAATTTAAGAGGATTCAAATGAATATAAGCAAAAAGATACTTTAAATATTCATCTTGATCGGCATGCGTGGCTCTAAATGTTCCCTCAAACAAACTTCCTGTCCGTTCGTATTTTTTATTAAAATACATTGAATAAGCAGTTAATAATTTCTCCATAAAAATACTGATTCCATTTTCTTTTTTCTCTTTAATAAGTAAATGAAAGTGGTTGGGCATCAAACAATACGCGCCGATATCTACGATTGTTTCTCCTTTTTCTATTTTATCCAAGGGTAGTCCTTGGATGGTTTTAAATACAACTGGATTTGTGCCGTTGCAAACAAATAAAAGCTTGATAAATCTGTCTTTGTCAGAATTATCTGAAAATATAGACATTTTATTAACCCCGCGGTTATACAAATGATAAAATTCATCTATTGAAAATTGAAATTTCCTTTCCATATATTATATTCATTCCAAGGGTAGTCCTTGGATGGCTAAATTTTAACATTTAATTTCTAAAAATTCCAATTCCAAGGGTAGTCCTTGGATAGTGGGAAAAGCAAAAGCCCCTTGAGGGGGGGCTTTTGCGTCCTAAATACAATCTAGCTCACAAGCCTAGATTTATTTGGAAAGTGTGGTTACATCCATTCCTGTTGAAGGTAATCCTGATACGCTATAACCGTTTGTCCAGTCAATGTCTCCTACAACCAAGTTGGTGGTGGTGGCGATCGGCGACCAGATTAACTTGCTGGTGGAAACCGAAGCCACATTACCCATCTTGGTTGACAATCCCGGATAGGCGGTGTCGCCGCTAATCTTTGTTGTCACTGAACCAGACCAGTTGGTTGTACCGGCATTTCCTGTGACTGTGCCTTTTACAGCAAAGTAATAGGTTGAACCGTAAATGTCTGAATACCGATTCCGTTTCCTGTTGACGGGCTGGCTGTCACGCTGAATCTGTAAAGATCCATTGTGCCTGCAACCAAAGTGCTTGAAGGAACAGCGATTCTGGCAAAGGTCGGATAAGACTTGAATACTCTAAATCCGGCAACTGCCGTATCAGTCAATGTCGGGGTGACGCTTGCTCCGGATGAAGAAGTTCCATAAGTGCTTCCAGCCTGTCCATCGCCATCAAGATCAACTGCGATAAAGGCGCCTTCAAGAGTTGAGGCATTGGTTGCATCCATTGATGCCGCATCAACCTTGATGGTCAAAACCTTTGAGCCGTCTTTTGGAATGGTCACGCCGCTGACAGTGACAGCAGTGGTGGTGGCTGAACCCGTGAACAAACTCTCTCCAACCTTGGTTGCTCCGTCGTACAGATAGACTTTAGTCAAATCTGTGGCAGAACTGGTTGAAGTGTTAGTCAACTGAAGAGCCACTCTGTTCAAGGTAATTGCGTCATTAGTTGCGGCAAACTTCAAGACGCCTGCAGTAAGACCTGATGTTCCTGCGGCTGCGATAGCGTAAGCAGGAGACGAGGAGTCTTTGGCGGCTGTGAATGAGGCCGTGCCAACAGTCATTGTCTGGCCGTAATTGGCTGAGCCAGAAAGCGTTGCTGTTTGACCTGAACTCAGCCGGTAAGATTGGTGATGCCGTTGTGGCTGTAGTACAAAGGCAATGTGTTGATTTTCACATCTTCACCCGAGCCTGTTCCATCCAACTGGATATTAGCTAAGGTAAAGTTCTGGGTGCCGGCAACCACTGTCTGACTGGCGGGCGTGCCAGAAAGCGTAATCGCTAAACTGGCGGCCTTGACAGTCATTGTGTTAGCGGTAATGGCTGACGCAGGCGAGGCAGTGATTGAATTGCCTGTTGTCTGGCCAGTCATGCTTGTCCAATCTGTTGACGGCGTGGTTGAAGCCGCAATTGTCTGGTTGCTGGCAAATTCTGTTCCCAATTTGCCTTTTAAGGCATAAACCTTTTTGCCAACCGGGAAGGTAACAGTGTCAGTAAAACTGACTGTAGGGGCTGAGGCATCAATGTCTTTTGGACCTGCCACTATGGCGCCAGTTTCATTGTCAACCAAAGTAATACTGGTAATGTCTTGGGTAACAGTTGAACCTCCTGTGCCTGCCCATGCAGACAATCGGAAGACCATACTGGCAACTGAAATCGGCTCGCCCTTAACTTCAACATCAAACGCGCCCAAGGGCTGGTTTGACAGGTTAATGGCAATGTTTGTAGCCGGAACAGCTGTGGAAACTGAAACTGCAAGAGTTCCGTTAGACACTGTTACATTTGAACCGTCGTACCACGGATTGGTTGCGGCAAAGCCAGTTCCTGATGTAGGAGGCGTAATGCCGTAGCCATAGGTTTCGCCGGTAATATACACATCAGTGGTCTTGTAGAGGTCAAAGGAAATTGTCCTTCCTGAACCGCCTACAACATCACCTTTGACGTAGATTTCAGCGCTGGCTCCTTTGTCAACAACAATGCCAGTGCCAAAGGTTGAGGTGTAATACTTTCCATCAGAGGAAACAACCGCGTCGTACGCAGTGCCGTCAACATAAGTCTTGATATTTGCCAAGTCTGCTGAAGCGGCTGAACCTGCCTGATTCCATCTGGCTGATTTGATTCTGATTTTTTCGGCAGAACCAGCTGTGAATTTCACAGAGGAAAAAGTATATCCGGTTGCGCCGATATTCTTTGTCTGCGCTCCATTCGGGTCAAGCGGACCTCGGTTGTTGGTAACGCTGCCGATTGCCAAAGTGGCGTTGATGGTATGGCCCGCGCCTGTGATTGGCAGGGCGCCTGTTACTGTTGCTGTGGTGCTCACTCCGGTAACTGAAATATAAGCAACTTGACCGGCGTAAGTATCCATAGTTGCTATCATATTGCCGGCAATGGTCATTGTTCTTGACTGGCCAGCCTTGACAGTGAATGAATCGCCAATTGTTGCCTTGTGGTCTGAGTTAAGAGTCTTGGCAAGGCCGAGTTGCTGATTGTTCTCATCTAAGAGAGCAATTCCGCTGAACACGGCGTCGCTTGCCAAACCGGTTCTCTCAATATTTACTCCGGTGATGATGACATCGCCGTCAGAACCTGCTGTAAAGGTTACCTTTGTAAAAGGCAATCTTGCCGCGCT
>JACQXW010000024.1 GCA_016208535.1 Candidatus Terryibacteriota bacterium | reverse complement strand
TTCGCAGAGAGTAGCCCTTCTTCAGTAGGATGGCGAGTTCATTCCGTTCATCCTTGGTAAAGTGTTTGTACCTTAAAAAACTATGTGCATATCTCATATATCTTTGATATTGAGGTGTTGCACTTCAAAATACAATTTGGGAAAAGGGAGGTGAGATTAATGGAAATTTATCTTGAAATCTTCTTTATCTTTATTGGCGGTTGTTTAGGAGCCATTCTTTTTATTATTAAAACATGGCTCAACAAAAAAAAAGAGGAAAAATGGGAGACTGGTGCAGTATATGTTTGCCCTCACACAGGAACAATTGAGATAGTAAAAAGAAACAAAAAGACTGGCGAATTTAGAAGATATCTCAATGGTACTCTCGTTGAGAGGTATTTTTAAAGTAGGTATTTTTAAAGTGTACTTAATAGTAAGTACACTTTTTTTTTAAATTTTATCCCAGTAATTCTTTAACAATTCTGCTGATTAAGGCATCATCGGCGCGGCCCCTGACTTGCGGCATGAGAATCGCCATCACCTTGCTCATTTCTTTTGCGCCAATTGCCCCGCTCTGCTCTATCGCCTTCTTCACCAAATCACGGATTTCTTCTTCTGATAATTGCTCTGGCAGATAAACGGACAAAATTTTAATTTCCAGTCTTTCTTTTTCAGCTAAATCTTTTCGGTTGCCCCTCTCGTAAAGTTCAATGGCTTTTTTTCTTTTTTTAATTTCCCTGAAAATTACTTCCAAAATCTCTTCATCGCTCAATTCACAACACTCATCCTCTATAATGCTTCCATTTGCCTTTTTTACCAGTCTCGTTCTCTTGGCAATTTCGGCATTTTTAATCTCTGCCTGAAGCATTTTTAACACCGAAAGCCTGGCCTCATCCTTTGCCTTAAAGACCTCTTTAAAATCCGCTATTATTTTCTCTTTTAAATTCATTAATTTTATTTTATCATTAAAATAAAATAAAACAATGCTGAAAAAATTTCTGCCACACGCCTCTCTAATCCTAATTCCGCTTCTTGCCGGCATTTTTACGGTTCTCCTGGTTCTGGAAAAAAAGCCGGCGCCTGCCCGGGAATCCAAAACAGCCTTAGAAAAAAAGATTGTTCTTGATCTGGAACAAAAGAAAATCTTTCTTTACGAAGAGAGTGAGATAAAAAATATTTTTGAAATTACCGAAGATGAGATTGAAAAAATGCTTTACACTCTTCCCTCGGGAATATATTCATTTGACATCCTTGCCTCTCTTAAATCTTTTAATAAAGATGTTCTTCAATTCGCCGATCCTCTGACGCAAGTCTTTATTTTAAACGATTCTGAGACAAAACAAAAACCAAGCCTTGATGAGCAAAATTTTTATTTTCTGAAAAATGAAACGGGAATTAAAAAATTTCCTAAGATTGGCGCCAGCGCCTTTTTAGCGGCTGACATAAATACCGGTTCTATAATCTTTCAAAAAAATCAGGATAAAAAACTGGCCATTGCCTCGCTCACCAAATTAATGACAGCCTTAGTTTCTTTGGAATCGATGGATCAATATCAACACATTACCATCACCAAGGAAATGCTCTCCTGGGGATACGGCGACTACGGCGATTTGAGACGGGGCGAAAAACTGACAGTTGGCGAATTAATCTATCCCCTCTTGCTGGAATCAAGCAATGACGCCGCCATCGCCCTGGCTGCTGATTACGGAACTGATGAATTTGTAAAATTAATGAATGAAAAGGCAATCGGCCTCGGACTTTCCAACACTTCTTTTGAAGAGCCTTCCGGCACAAGCGCCAAAAACATATCCACTGCCAAAGACCTTTTCCGTCTTATCCAATATTTTTATAAAAACAAAAGAGGCGTTCTGGATATTACCAAATTAAAATCGGTGAATTACTGGAGAAACAACAATTTTTTCGCCGGGAGCCAAAAATATTTGGGTGGCAAAAACGGATATACGGACATAGCCAAGGAAACTTCCGCGGCCCTTTTTTCCTTGTCTCTTTCAAAATCAGGCGACAGGGACATCGCCATCATCATACTCCATTCCCAAGATCGGGAAAACGACACTCTGGCTTTGTTAAAATGGCTGGAAAACGAGGTGGTCTTTCAGGAAAAAATAACTCCCAGAAAAGCTTTTTCTCAAGAAGATGTCCAGGCCGCCAGAAAGGCGCTAAAGGAGATATCTCTTCTGTTTGTGGGCGACATAATGCTTGACCGCGATGTCAGGGAATCTGTTACTAGAAACGCTACTGGCGATTTTTCCTTTTTATTTGAAAAGGCGGATTTTCTTAAAAAGGCGGATATAACCTTTGGCAATCTGGAGGGGCCGGTTTCCGATATGGGCGAAGATAGCGGCAATGTATATTCTTTCAGAATGCATCCTTCTGTTATTGACGGCCTTAAAGAAGCTGGGTTTGATGTCTTGTCCGTTGCCAATAATCATATCAATGACTGGGGGAAAATCGCGATTAATGACACTATTCTTCGTTTGGAAAATGAAAATATTCTAGCCGCAAACAGTAATCTAAAAATTATTGAAAAACAGGAAATAAAAACGGGATTTCTTGCCTTTAGTGACAGCGGGCCTGAATGGGTCAGAGTTCCGGAAAATTTTGAAACAATAATTAAAACCGCCTCGGAACAAGTTGATATTCTTGTTGTTTCTCTGCATTTTAGGGAAGAGTACCAAAATAAACCCAATGAAAGACAGGTTAAACTTGGCCATCAGGCAATTGACAATGGAGCAAAAATTGTCATCGGCCATCACCCTCACCATATTCAGGATATTGAAACTTATAAAGATGGGGTGATTGCCTACAGTTTAGGGAATTTTATCTTTGACCAAATATTTTCAGAGGAAGCAATGAAGGGTCTGGCATTAGAGGTTGTTGTCTCCGGCGACGGCAAAATAAAATCCGCAAATAAAAATATCGTTAAGATAAATAAATTTTACCAGCCGGAATTAGAAAATTAATTTCAAAAATTCTTTCTCGTTTATTGTTTTCACTCCCAGTTTTTTAGCTTGCTCGTATTTTGAACCCGGTTTTTCTCCAGCCACGACATAATCAGTATTTTTGGAGACAGATTCAATCGCCTCTCCGCCAAGTTCTCTTATTTTTTCTTTTGCCTTGTCGCGGGACATTGAGGCAAGCGTGCCGGTTAAAACAAACTTCATTCCCTTCAACTTGTTAGACATCGGAGGTCTAACATTTATAATTTTTACTTGCCCTAGCAATCTCTTTAATAAT
This sequence comes from Candidatus Terryibacteriota bacterium, assembly GCA_016208535.1. Taxonomy (GTDB): domain Bacteria; phylum Patescibacteriota; class Minisyncoccia; order UBA9983; family UBA9983; genus JACQXW01. Next base: position 5,472 of record JACQXW010000024.1, on the reverse strand, counting down.
TTTTTATTGTATTCATCTCTAAACCAGTTATAAATACTCCCAGCCACCACCTCGCCGATATTGCCAATCGCCTCCAACTCCTCAAAACTTGCCTTCTCTATCCTCTCGATAGAACCAAAATAGTTTGCCAAATCCCTGGATGTTTCCTCACCCACATTCCTGATACCCAAGGCAATAATAAATTTCGCCAAAGAAATTTCTCTTCTTTCGTTGATGGCTTTAATAATGTTTGCCGCAGATTTTTCCCCGAATCTCTCTAGAGGCTCAATGTCTCCTTCTTTTAGATCAAAAATATCCGCTGCGTCCTGAATTAAGCCGTTATCGGAAAGAGCATCCAAAATTTTCGGCCCCATCCCCTGAATATCAAAGGCGCGCTTGGAGGTGAAATAATGCAATGCCTGCCTGTTTTTGGCCGGACATTTTTTATTTACGCATCTGGTAATCGGCCCTCCTTTTTCTCTTTCCACTTGCCCCTTGCAAATAGGACATCTTGACGGCATTTTGAATTCTTTTTCCTTGCCTGTGCGCATTTCCTTTAAAACCTTAACCACTTCTGGAATGACGTCGCCTGCCTTTTGAATAATGACTGTGTCCCTGATTTTCACTCCCAATCTCTTAATTTCCTCGGCATTATGCAGAGTGGCCCGGCTCACTGTGGTGCCGGCTATTGAAACCGGTTTAAGATGCGCCACTGGAGTCAAAGCCCCTGTCCTGCCCACCTGCACCGCAACATCTTCAACAATCGTTGTCGTCTGCTGGGCTGGAAATTTAAAAGCCACGGCAAAGCGCGGCGCCTTGCCGGTGTATCCGAGCGCCTCCTGCCAGTCGCGCCGGTTCAATTTCACCACAATGCCGTCAATCCAATAATCCTGCTTTTCGCGCTTAGCCTGCCATTCCTTCCAAAAATCAATCACCTCATCAATATTTTTATAGAGTTTGAAATTTTTATTAACTTTAAAACCCAATTCAGATAATAATTTGAGTTCTTCAAACTGCGTCTTGGGCAAAGATTTGAGATAACTTAAATCATAGATATAACTGTCCAATTTGCGCGAGGCGGCAATTTTTGGATCCAGTTGGCGAATGGAGCCGGCAGCCGCATTCCGGGGATTGGCAAAAAGCGACCCTCCTTTTTTCTTTTGTTCGGCATTAAGTTTCTCAAATTCCTTTTTGCTCATCCAAATCTCTCCCTCAACCACTGCGTCAACCTTTTTTTCTAAACGCAACGGAATACTTTCTATTGTTTTTATATTTTGAGTGACATCCTCGCCAAAAATCCCGTCTCCTCTGGTGGCCGCAGTCTTCAAAACTCCCTTCTCATAAGTGAGAATAATTTTAAAGCCATCGATTTTCAGTTCACAGACATATTCAATTTCTTTTTCTTTAATGCCCTTTTTTATTCTTTCGTCGAATTTTTTTATTTCCTCTTCTGAAAAAGCGTCTTCAAACGACCACTGCCGGACTTTATGCCTCACTTTAATGAATTTATCAAGCGGTTTACCTCCCACTCTTTGAGTCGGCGAATCAGGAGTAATAAATTGAGGAAATTGCTGTTCTAATTGATAAAGTTCATGTTTCAGAGAATCAAGAGCGGCGTCAGAAATCTCCTGTTTATCCAAAACATGGTAAAGATAGCGATGATGATTTATCGTTTTCTTCAGTTTTTCAATTCTCTCCTTTGCCTGCCTCGCCGGCAGGCGGGCTCGCCATTTATCCATGTTTAAGCCGACCCCCCAAACCGCGCTCCACCTTGCGCGGACCCAGGAAATCGCAATCGATATTGTAACCTCGCGATTCGACTGTGGTAAAAGGAGGATTACTTTTATCAACTTTGATCTTTGCGCAAGCACCATTGGAAAGATTTACAGTAAAAGATGTTGTGGTTGATATTCCTGGAATTATCTCCATCTCTCCAGATATTGATTTACCAGCGCATTCGATACTGTAGATAGTTGAATTAAATACCTTTTTAACATCCCAATAAAAAGCGCATTCCAGGCCAGTATCTGCGGCATAAAAGGCAATCTGCGATTCCCTACCAAGACCAGAAAGCATTATCTCTTTCATAATGACGCCGGAAATACTTAATCCCGTAACCAAAACAATACTTATGACAAGCAATGACAGCAGTAAGGTAAATCCAGTGTTTTGTGTTTTAAGTTTCATGGTTCAAGTTTTATTATTCTAATTTTCTTTGGGAAATTGTTGTTTGCAGATCGAGATGGCTTTTAATCTCTCCTTTTTCCTCGATTACGCCGTTTATTAAAACAGTAACCATTGGCTGAGGATTAGCAGGCGGCTTCATAATAAATTGGAGATTTGTAATTTGCACCTCTGGGGTAGTGAGCGCCAACGGGTCATCCCCCTCAATTTGTCGCTTAATTTGATTATTCTCCAAAAAGAAAGTTATATTAATCTCTGAACTATTAGTAATTATTAAAGATGAGCCGTCAATTGAGGAATAATTGCTGCCGGTCTTAATCTCGCGCACCATTGCCTCTAAGGCGAAATTAAGATTGTTGTTTACCAGCCTAAAGGCCTCGGCCTTTTTTTGAATGGCGCTAATATTCAGAAAACTGGCCAAAGACAGGGTAATGGCCACGGTAAAAACCCCCACCGCCACAATCATCTCAATTAAGGTAAAACCTTTATTCATAATTTATTGTTTCCAGTTAAAAATATCATCTTGTAAAATAAAAGATTTTTCGCCGAATTTTTCCTGCCATTTGACCTCAACTTTTATCTCTGCCTCATCTTCATTGCCATCTATGACTTTTTTGGAAATATTTACGGTTCTGGTAAAAATTGTTTTTTCGCCGGTTTTGTAATTATATTGTTTATTGCCGGAATCAAAATTTATTTTAGGACATTCAATAAAAGAACACCTGTTAATTTCACTCCCAGTATCAAAAACATCAATATAACAGCCATTACTTTCAAAACAATAATTCAACCCTTCCAGCCAATCTTTCCCTTGTAAAAAATTATTATCCCGATGATTCTTAATATATTCAATCGCCTCTTGAGCCAAATAAGAGGCAGTAATTTGATTTTGGGAAATTGCGGCTGAGCCTATGCTCTTTATAGCCAAAGTCAAAGGCCCGACAATGGCCATTCCCAAAACAGCGATTGCCACCAAGGTTTCAATCAAGGTGAAACCTCGCCTCCCTTCTTTTATTTCACTGATATTTGTCCGCTTAGCCATACATTTATTGTTTTTTCCTGCCCCCGAGACGATCTAATTGTTATTTTGATATTTGAAAAAGGTTTAGAGGGATCAATATCATCATTTAAAATAGCCACTGTCTTAGGTCTTTCAAAAATAATATTTGATTTTCCAAGACCACAATCTTCACCTGTATCATTTGTGCCACATATTTCAACAATCCTGTCGCCTGTCTGAATTTTAAACTCCTCCACTTTCTCAATATCAAAATCATATAAATAATTTTTATTAAGGTCAGCAAACAGCACAAAAGAATCAAAAGTAGCCTTATCAAAATGAGCGCCGTATCCGGGAAATTGCCCCTGGAATTCTTTAACGCTCAAGGCATAGGTCTGCGCCTGATAAATTATGGAGGCAATCTCCTGACCGGTCCTTCTAAGCGAGATGCTCTGCTGAAATTTTGGATAACTGGCAAAAACCACGGCATTTATAATAATTAAAATGCTTATGGTAACAATAAGTTCAACAATAGAAAAGCCGCTTTTTTCTCTATTCAAAGCGGAAAACCACTTCAGCGGGCGGCTTAACAAGCGCGTCAAAAGGCGATAAATTTTGTTTGGCTCCATTGACATAAAAAACCCAATGCTTATTATCAACTCCGTCAATCAGACCGTCAATTTTTCTTGGATAAAAATCATTAGTTGGCTCCAAATCAATCCCGGAAATGGCGGTTGCCTGCTGCAAAAGGCTCCAGACTCTTTTTTCTTCAGATACTGAAACTCGGAAAGTTTGTCTATGATTATTGCCATAATCCAGGATTAAAGTTAATTTCCTGTTTTCGGGATTGTTCCAAAAAAAGAAAAATAGAAAAAAAACAATGAGAAAAATAATGACAATTATTAAAAAAATGCGCCTTTTCATAATATCAATTTAATTATTGTTTCAGCGAAGAAAAAACTGACAAACGCCCCCAGAATGAGAAAGGGGCCGAAGGCTATCCTGCTTTTTATGGTATATCTGTTTCTAAGGAAAAGCAATAAAAAGATACCCACAATGGCGCCCAGCCAGAAAGAAACGAGCAGAGCCAAAATTCCCTTATAAAATCCCAAGAACCAGCCGATTCCCAGAGCCAGTTTGGCGTCGCCCAAACCCATCCAGGTACCGCGGGATACCAGCCACAAAGAGGCAAAAAAGGCGAAAAAAATTATACCCGCCAAAAAATCTTTTCCGATTCCCGAAATCCGAAATCCGAAATCCGAAATCCGAAACAAATTCAAAAGAACTAAAATATCAAATAAATAAACTATCTTGTTAGGGATAATCTGATGGCGGAAGTCGTAGACGGCGATAATGATGAGTAGGCTGAAGATTAGCCAATAGTAACCAGTAATCAGTAACCAGTAATCAGTAATTTTATTGAAAATTGAAAATTGAAAATTGAAAATTAGGAGAAATAATAATCCTGTTATTATTTCGACTATGGGGTATTGCCAAGAAATTTTACTGCCGCAGCTCCGGCATCTTCCTCTTTGAATCGCAAAGCTCGCAATGGGAATCAATTCATACCATTTCAATTTCTTTCCGCAACTAAAACACCGGGAGCCGGTTTTAATAATGGACTCGCCAGTGTGATAGCGAAAAATGACCGTATTCAAAAAACTGCCAATAATGGTACCGAAGATAAATATAAAAATTTTATCCACAATAAATTTATGGCGTTACATCGTATATAGGATCAACACCACTAAAACCATTGGTATAAGCAACGCCTCCCGGACAAGTTGTACTACTAGAATTGCAATCTTTATCAGTGTCCAGAAGAGGCCCACCTGCTTCCAAAGAGGCACCTAAATGATAGTAGGTGGGGCTGTCAGTAGGATAATAGGCATAACTGTAAGACGTGGCGCCTATAGGATCTTTGGGTTCAGAGGGAATGTATCCATCTGTCACAAGGGCACCCAGTGAGGTGGGATATGCACGGCTTGTGTCAAAATACATTTCCAAGGCCAACTGAAGCTGTTTTAAATCAGCCACCCGGCGGGCGTCCCGCGCCTTTTTTCTGGCATTGTTCAACGAGGCCAAGACAACAGAGGAAAGAATGCCAATGATGGCAATGACCACTAAAAGTTCAATTAAGGTAAATCCCTTATTTTTTCTAATCATATATTTATATTATATAATTACTAATTACTAATTACTAATTGTGGATAACTATTTTTTTATATTCCTGCCGTGATGTTGTAAATCGGACCAATGATGGCCACGATAAAAATGCCCACTGCCACGCCCAAGGTAATGATCATGGC
>JACQXW010000014.1 GCA_016208535.1 Candidatus Terryibacteriota bacterium | reverse complement strand
GGGCACTATTTCGGCGTCATTCCGGAATTATTAAAGCTGCAAAAAGAGGCAGACCGGCTTTTTCTTATGATTGCCGATTTGCATGCCCTCACCACCTTGGAAGACAGCAAAAATTTGGCGGAAAATTCGCTCATTCTCGCCAACACCTATCTTGCCTGCGGAATCAACCCGGAAAAAACAACTATTTTTCTACAATCGCAAATGACCGAACATATTGAACTTACAACTCTGCTCTCCATGATAACGCCAGTGTCCATACTGGAATTAAACCCGACTTACAAAGAAATGAAAACTGAGCACCCGAAGAATAATAATCTCGGCCTGCTTAGCTACCCTGTGCTCCAGGCCGCGGACATTCTTGTCTACAAAGCAACCCATGTGCCAGTGGGCAAAGACCAGGCGCCGCACATCGAACTAGCAAGAGAAATTGCCAGAAGATTTAATAACAGATTCGGTAAAGTTTTTCCCGAGCCAAAAACGATTTTACAGAAAGAATCAAAAATTCTGTCTTTGCAGGACCCGAGAAAAAAAATGTCAAAATCTCACGAAAAAGAATCCTTTATCTCTCTTCTTGATTCGCCGGAGGCGGTAAGAAAAAAAATAAAAATTGCTATTACGGATTCCGGCAAGGAAATAAAATACGATAAAAAGAAAAAACCGGCCATCTCCAATCTCCTCACGATTTACAATTTATTCTCTGGCAAGCCAATCAAAGAGATAGAAAAAAATTATAAAGGCAGGGGCTATGCTGATTTCAAAAGAGATTTGGCGGAAGTGATAATCGCCGGCCTGGCTCTGCTTCAAAAAAAATACAAAGAACTGGAAAAAAATCCCGCTTATGTAAAATCAATTATCAAACAGGGTGCCATAACCGCAAAGCAAACCGCCTCCACAACTATGGAAGCGGTTCGCGGAAAAATCGGGTTCCTTAATATTTAATCCTCTTCTTTGACATTCTTAATAGCCTCTCTTATCTCTTTCTCTACTTCTGCTTGCTCCTCCTTTATTTTTTCTTTAAGTTCTTGCTGTTCTTCTTCTCTTTCCTCTAGTTCTTCGTCAGCTCTTTCAGCGGCATCCAGCGCTTCCTCTTCTTGTTGTTTTGTTTCTTCCAACTTATCCTGAAGACGGTCTTTTTCTGCTTCAAGAACGGCAATAGCGACGTCTTTCTTTGCTTCGGCTTCGTCTTTTGCCGCCTCTAAATCTGCAAGTTCTGCTCTGATATGCTCTTGCCCTGCGGTATCGCCGGATTTTATGGCCTCAAGAAGCTGATCGTGCAGTTGCTTTTTCTTTGTAAAAAACTCCTGCTTTGCGTCTTCAAATGCTTGCTTGGCGGCTTTTTTCTGAATATGGAAATTATCTACTGTCTCTCCAGCAAGTTTACTCACGTCTTTGCCTTTTTGTTTTTCAACTTCGATAATCTCAGCAGCCCTAGCAATATGTTTTTGAAAACGACTTAAGGCAATATCCAGTCCTCGCGGCTCAACCCCTTTTTCCGCCAGCATCTCTTTTACCTCTGCCACTCTTTCCGCGGCAAATTTTACCTCCAATTTTACCTTTGCCTCGGGATTAAGAGCAATTACTGAACGAATATCCTCAGTTAAAATTTTTACCGGATAAAGGGTCTCACCAGGCAGGCTGGCCTGGCTGGCCATCGTCACTCCTCCTCCAGAAAGAATTGCGATTAAGGCGATTATTAATGGTATTGGCATGGTTTTTAATTTAAAAAATAAACCTGATAATGTCGACCTTTCTGTTAAGAATAGACGCTCCTCAGCCGGTTTTATTACAGGATTTGCGGAAATACGAACCTCCAGCCTTGAACGCAAAGACTTCAAAAAACCCTCATCAACAGAAGCCTGTTTTAGTTTTTTAATTATTTTTATTATTTTAATTTTTTCCAACATAATCTTTTAACGATTTTAACGCCCGATGGATAATCACTCTCACGTTATTAGCTGTTTTGCCGGTGATTTCGCTGATTTCTTTTATGGCCAAGTCATCCACATAGCGATGATAAACAATTTGGCGCTGCTCATCTTCAAGTAGGGAAAGATATTTATGCGCCAGGCTGGCGCTAATCTCTCTTTCTGCCTCTTTTTCCTGTTCAGGCCCGTAAGAAATCTGTTTCTGATTTATATCCTCGATTGGCACATCGGCTCGCGGCCTCTGACGATAATAATCTATTATCAGATTATTGGCAATTTTATAAAGAAAGGGTTTAAAGTTTTTGACTTCCCTTCCGGAAACAATATACTGCCAGGCCTTGAAAAAAACTTCCTGAGCCAAATCCTGCGCTGTCTCTTGGTCGCTCACGCGGAACTGAATGTGCCTCAAGATGGCGGCAGCATAATTGTCGTACGCCTCCAAAAATTGTTTCTCAATCTTCATAGATAAAGACGCTTTAATTATATAAAAATTACAAGAAAAATTGAATAAAAATCAAAAACCGCCGAGGGGCGGTTTTTGATTTAATTTAGAATCTCCTCTTAAAATCTTTTCTCCTTCCCTTGTTGCATTCGTAGCAGTAGATTTTTCCGTAGGTGCCATCCTCTTTCTTGGTGGGAGTGAAAGGAAGTTTGTCTATGTCCGCATTGCACTCAGCGCACTTGATTCCCAGATTGGAAATGTCGATGAGATTCGGCCGCGGACGATTTTCATTGTAATCCATTTTCTTCGCCTAAATTAACCTTTAATTGTTATCTATAATTAGGCGAACGACTACTCGTCCCGTTAGAGGCAGGATTTCTGAAGAAATCCGACGGCCATTTTAAATGGCCTGCCTCTAACGGGACTCGGCCTAACTCGATAAACTTGCCAAAATTGTAGCATATGCCAAATAAAAAGCAAATTTAAACTATTTGCGTTTTGCCTTTTTTGCCAACAGCATAGCGTACTTTATCGCAAGACGCTTTTTGGTTTTCTTCGAACGGGATGTTTTATTTTTAATATCTTGGCTTAATCTTTTTGCCATATGTTTAATTATACACTAAATAACAGATTTTCCAATTTCCAAGGACTACCCTTGGATTGGTAAAATTAACTGCCGGGCAGGGGGTCGAACCCCGATTACATGATTCAGAGTCATGTGTCCTGCCATTAGACGACCCGGCATCTGAATACTGAATACTAACATACTGACTACTACACCTTCAAATATCTCCTCACAGCGATAAAACTGGAAATACTGCCAAGGCCGGCGCCCACGAGAAGCAGAACCAAAAAGATCTGGCCGAGATTGGAAACATAATATCTGAAGAGATTAATCCCGCTGAAAAAATTCTCTGTCAGCGGCCCCAGCCAAAGACTGAGCGGGTAAAACAAAATCGTGGTCACTATGGCTGAAATGACGCCGTACATAATTCCCTCAATAATAAACGGCCCGGCCACAAACCGGCTGCTCGCCCCCACTAAACGCATCACTCCGATCTCCTCGCGGCTGATATAGATGGCCATCCGGATGGTGTTAAAGGTGATGATAATGGAAATGGCTATCAAAACAAGGCTGAGAATTGAGCCGAGTTTTTTGGAAGAATCAAGAATTTTTGAAAGCCGGTCAATGATTTTTTTGTTTTGGAAATAATTTATCTTGTCAATTATGGAGCCGCTGGCGGTTTTTGACTCGCTCTCCAAAAATTTTGCCACTGCTTCATATTGAGAGGTCTCTTTTGCCTTTACATTTAACGTGGCTCCAAGGGGATTTTCGCCTAATTCCTCCAGAGACTGCGCGATTAAGGCGTTATCTTTGTGCCGCTCCCTGAATTTTTCCAAATTTTGCTCTGCGGAAACATAATCAACAGCCCTAACCTCTGATAATTTTGAAAGCGAATCTTTTAAGGCAAGGGTATCCTGCTCCAAGGCGTCGGTTTTGAAATAAATAGTTATGTCCACTTTATCCTGAATCTGAGAAATCATTGAACCCAAAATCGCCCTGGCGAATATCAAGGAGCCGATGCTGAACAGAGTGACCACCATTATCAAAACCGTGGCCAAAGAAACCCAGCCATTGCGCCAAAAATTCACAAACCCCGCCTTTATTACTCTTTTTGCTTTTATTAGCAGCATATTATACGACATAACGCCCCTCTTTATCATCCCGCACAATCCTGCCTTTTTCAAGAGTGATCACGCGCCTGCCAAGAGAATCAATAATTGATTTGTTGTGCGTGGCCAAAAGAACAGTCGTGCCCAGCTCGTTGATTTTTTTAAGAATATTGATTATCTCCCAGGTATTCAATGGGTCAAGGTTGCCGGTGGGCTCGTCAGCAATAATCAAATCCGGCTGATTGACAATGGCCCGGGCAATGGCGATTCTCTGGCGCTCGCCTCTGGAGAGTTCGTGCGGAAAATGCCAGCTCCTGTCAATGAGATTGACCAGTTCCAAAACCTGAGGCACGTCCCTCTCGATTTCCTGGGGCGCCTTGCCGGCTGCCTCCAAGGCAAAGGCAATGTTTTCATAGGCGGTTTTGTTGGGAAGAAGGCGGAAATCCTCAAAAACCACTCCTATCTTCCGCCTCAAAAACGACAATTCTTTTTTCGGCAAATTATGGACATCTATTGATTCAAAAAAAACATTACCAGAGGTCGGCCTTTCTTCAGCTAAAAGAAGTTTCAATAAGGTGGTCTT
>JACQXW010000013.1 GCA_016208535.1 Candidatus Terryibacteriota bacterium | reverse complement strand
GACAGCCAGGCAATTGATGATTTTGGTCAATCCTACAATGAAATCTAAATTACTTACCTTGTCTGTCGGAACCATTATGGCCTTGAATCTTTTTGCGCCAGCTGTCATTTTGGCTCAGACCGAACCTGAATCAGCGCCTGTTAAAGCAATAAAACCCGCGCCAGCAGATAGAGTGCTAAAAGGATTTTGCACCCGGCTTTCTGAAACATCGGCAAGGATTGGCCAGAAATTAACCGACCGCGAGGCAAAACTTGGGGAAAAACGAACTGAGCGCCTTAACAAACTGGATGCGCGCAAACAGGAACGCGAAACTAAATTAACTGAAAGACGCAGCCAATGGGATGCCAATCGCGCCGAACATCTTGCCAAACTGGGGGAAAAGGCAAAAACCGACAACCAGAAACAGGCAGTGGCAAGCTTCAAAACTGCTGTGGAAACAGCGATTGCTAATCGCCGAACAGCCATTGATACCGCCATTGAAACATTCAAACTGGGAGTGGAACAGGCGATTACCAGCCGAAAGGCGGCTGTTGATAGCGCGGTGGCAATTTTGAAAAATTCCCTAAAGGCGGCTGAGGAAAAGGCTAAAGCAGATTGCGCGGCTGGCGTAGACCCGGCTAAAGTAAAGGAAAATCTTCAGACAGAAACTAAGGCAGCCAGAGAAAAATTTAATAGCGACAAAAAAGCTGCTGAAAAAATGGGAAATTTGATGGAAACCTTAATCGCTGCCAAAAAGCAGGCATTTGAAAAAGCCATTCAGGATTTTAAGGCAGCCATGGAACAAGCGCGCACTACCTTGAAGGCAACCCTCCAGCCAGCAGAACAAGCCACCACAACTCCGGAAGCAACTTCAGAAACAGAGGCAACCACAACACCGACAGAATAAATTTAAGGGTATTTCGATCTCATTAGCTCAACTAATGGGATCCCTAATGCAATTAAGTTCTCTGATTGAAGAAAATTTTCGGCTTACGGAGAGACAGAAAAAGGGGTTAAAAAAAATGGGGTTGAAAATTATCCGCGACCTGCTTTTTTATTTCCCTTCGCGCTATGAAAGTTTTTCTGAAAGAAAAAATATCATTGATCTGAAAGAGGGTGAAAAAACAACAATCTACGGAAAGATAAACGAGATCAAGGCCGAGAAATCTTGGCGCAAAAGAAGATATTATACCGAGGCAATGGTCAGCGACCAGACAGGATTTATCGCCGCCATCTGGTTCAACCAGCCGTTTGTTTCAAAAATTCTCAAACCCGAGGATAAAGTTGCCTTAACCGGCAAAATCGCCAACAGCAAAAAAGGGCTTTATATCGCCAACCCTGTTTATGAAAAAATTTCCTCTTACGAGGCCCTGGGCGAGGGCGCGGGGATTTTGGCAATTTATTCGGAAACGCGCGGTATCAGCTCGCGATGGTTGAGATTCGCAATCCAGAAAATTCTAAAATCGTTTTTCACAAAGGATCGTCCTTCGTTAACGAAGGACGATCCTTTGTTGATTGACCCGATACCGGAAAATATTTTAACTAATTATCATCTCCCCTCTCTAAAATCCGCTTTAATTTTCATCCACACTCCGCAAAAATTAAGCGATGCCGAGGCCGCCAGAAAACGCTTCAGTTTTGAGGAAATATTTTTCATCCAACTGGCCAGATTAAAAGAAAGAAAAAAACACGACGAACATCATTCGTTTAGTATAAAAATAAGCGACAAAGAATTAAACGATTTTCTCTCCATCTTCCCCTTTGAATTAACCTCGGCGCAGAAAAAAGCCATTGAGCATATTATCAATGATTTCAGCAAACAATCAGCCATGTCCCGGCTTTTGGAGGGCGACGTTGGTTCTGGCAAGACAGCCGTGGCTGTGGTGGCGTCATACGCGATTGTAAAAAACGGCTATCAAGTCGCCTATATGGCGCCCACGGAAATTCTGGCGCAACAGCATTTTCAATCTTTTATAAATTATTTTTCGCAATTGCGGCTCACAACCAAAATAGGCTTAATTACTTCATCAGAATGTAAAAAATATCCATCAAAAATAAATCCAAAAGAGCCGACGCATATCTCGCGGCCGCAATTGCTGAAATGGGTCGGCAATGGCGAAATTCCAATCTTGATCGGCACGCACTCGCTGATTCAAAAAAGCGTCGAGTTTGAGAACTTGGCGCTTGTTATCATTGACGAACAGCACCGCTTTGGCACGCGCCAGCGGGCGGTTTTGGCAAAAGAAAAATCAGACAAAATTCCGCATCTCCTCTCCATGACCGCCACCCCCATTCCCCGCACTTTGGCCTTAACTGTTTACAGCGATTTAGATCTTTCTCTTTTGGATGAAATGCCTCCGGCTAGACAGAAAATAATTACGGAAATCATTGCCCCAAACCAACGCCATAAATCTTATAAAAAAATCAGAGAGGAAATAAATAATGGCCGGCAGGCGTATGTGATATGCCCATTAATTGAAACTGGAAAAATTGAGGCAAAAAATGTGACAGACGAAGCAAAAAGATTAAAAAAGGAAGTGTTTCCTGAATTTGAAATCGGCATCCTGCACGGCAGAATACTGCCGAAGGAAAAAGAAAAAATTTTGCAGGATTTTAGAAAAAACAAAATCCAGATTCTGGTTTCCACGTCAGTGATTGAAGTGGGTATCGATGTCCCCAATGCCACCGTCATTTTAATTGAAGGCGCGGAGCGCTTCGGCCTGGCACAACTTCATCAATTGCGAGGCCGGGTAATGCGAAGCAATCACCAATCTTATTGCTTTATCTTTACTGACGCCAATTCTGATAAAACCCGCGAACGCCTGAACGCGCTTGTGAGCGCCAAAAACGGGTTTGAATTGGCGGAATACGATTTGCAATTCCGCGGCCCAGGAGAACTTTCCGGCGCCAAGCAATGGGGTATTTCGGATATCGGCATGGAGGCCTTGAAAAATATCAAGATGGTGGAGGCCGCCCGCCAAGAGGCGCAAAAAATAATTTCTGAAGATCCTGACCTTAAAAAATATCCGCTTATCCTTGAACGGCTCAGAAACCAAAATAAAGAGATACATTTTGAGTAAGAAACTGCAAAATTTGTTAATGCAGTATTCTTGAATTAGTCCGAACGCATTTCGCCGCGCCAGTACTTTTTAAGTTTTGGAAAACTTAAAAATATTTTTTCGAAGTACTATCCAGAAAATTACTAATGCGCCAACAAAAGCTCCTAGGTAATATATACCTTGATTAAAGAAGAAACCTCCGAAATAGAACACAAGAAACACAGAAGGAACGTTGCCAATTAAAGTTGAGAGAAAAAATTTTATTGAACTAATACGGGTTAATCCTGCTGCATAACTAATGTAATCAAACAAGGGGTTGGTGGGCAATCTTACGGCAACCAGCGCCCAAAACTTCTGATTCTCAGAAAGTTTATTTTCCCACTCATGTAATCTTTGAAGAGGAATAAATTTTTTAACCAAAGGTTCTCTAAATTTCCTGGCAATCCAAAAGGCAATCATTGCCCCTAACATAATCCCAATCTCAGCATAAATAAAGCTTAATAACCAACCAAAAACAAGAATGCCAGGTATATCAATCGCAATACCTGGAATTGGTGGAAAGACAATAGCCAATGACCTAATAATTGTAAAAAGAACAGGGGCAATAAATGCGTTACCAGAGAATAATTGAGTTAAAAACTCTTCCATACGAAAAATTTTCTTTTCTTCTTTCCATTAAAACATGGTTCCCTCTGAGGACGGGCAAGCGAGCCGATGTTTATGCCCAGAGTGGGATTTGAACCCACAACCTCTTTATGAGGCATAGCTCCTCAAGCTATTGCGTAAACCAATTCCGCCATCTGGGCTTAAATTATGCAAATCATCAATCGCAAAAATCTTTTTTATTTTTATAAGTTTTCTTTTAAGATGGTGGATATTTTTATTATAAAACATTTTTTTGAACAATATACGACTCCCCTTTTTGGCATATCCAAGCTGATAAGCCCTACCCATTTAATATTTACATATTTTTGAGGTTTGGTTCCTCTTTTACCCATACCTCAAGTATCCTACGTCTACCAAAAATCTACAATGTTTCCACCCGCGCCCTCTTAAACTATTCTTTAACAGAACTCTCTTCAATATTTTCCTGTTTTACTTCTTTCGCAACTACCCTCACCTGTTTCATTTTCTTCCTGATTTCCTTGGCTGCTTTTTCGCGCACATAATAGAGTTTTGCCCGGCGGACCTTTGCCCGGCGCACCAAATCAACTTTTTCAATATTTGGGGAAAATAAAGGAAAAATTCTTTCACAACCAATACCATCAATTATTTTTCGCGCAGTAAAAGTGGCGCCCGCTTCATAGCCGTGCTTATGGGCAATAACCAAACCCTCAAAAGCTTGGAGCCGAGTCTTCTCTCCCTCCTTAATTTTTTGCCAAACCTTTACTGTGTTGCCGGGTTTTATCGGCCATTTTTTTCTTTGTTGTATATCCACAGACATAATCAAAATCTATCATATTATTTATTTTTTCGCAATTCTTTAAGCACCCTATCCAAATCCTCCGGCAAATCCGCTTCCAGTTTAATTCTCGCGCCTGAAGGCAAATCTGCCTTGCCGGCAGGCAGGTTTAATTCTAAAGAAGAAGCATGAAGAAATTGGCGGTCCAAGCCAAACGGGCAAATTGTTTTTTTGGTGCCATATAATTTATCGCAGACAATTGGATGGCCGATTGCCTTAAGGTGAGCCCTAATTTGATGCGTCCGGCCGGTTTTTGGAAAGACCTCTAGAAGAGTGTAATTGGAAAATTTTTTTATAACTTTATATTCTGTAATCGCCTCTCTTATTTTTCCAATCATTTTTTTGCCGGCTATTTTTTTTCTAAAATCTTTTTTACTCTTGCCAATCGCTAAATCAATAATTCCACTTTCCACTTTCAACTCTCCGTATACTAAGGCAATATATCTTTTTTTAATTTTTCTGTTTTGGAATTGTGATTTTAAATATTCAAACGCCTTTTGGTTTTTGGCAACCAGTAAAATTCCGGAGGTATCTTTATCCAGCCGATGAACAATCCCCGGCCGCAATTCCGGCTCATCACCAACATTTTTTATTTCCGGATAATTCTTAACTAGCCAATCAACCAAACTTAAATCTTGGAACTTGGAACTTGGAACATTATGAACTAATAAACCAGCCTGCTTATTCACAGCCAAAATATCATCATCTTCATAGATTATGGAAACAGAATGGTTATTCACCTTTTCTTTCGTGATATTTGTGAGATTTCTCTTCTACTTTCTTTATATCTTCTTCTGTCAGCTCTCCTTTCTCTATCGCTTCTTCAATTTCTTTTTCCAATTCTGCTACTCCTGTATTATTATTTATATCTTCAAATCCCATAATAATTATTAAACACTATTTTAAATAAAAAAGCAAGTATGGGCGATGGAGGGCTTGAACCTCCGACCTTCGCAGTGTAAATGCGACGCTCTGGCCAACTGAGCTAATCGCCCATTTTTTCTTTTACAAACCTTGATTCGTAGGTCTCGATTGTTTAGCGCGCTTTACAAGTTCATCTCG
>JACQXW010000012.1 GCA_016208535.1 Candidatus Terryibacteriota bacterium | reverse complement strand
GACTGAAATTAGTTTTCAGGAAACTCAAGACTCTATAAAAAAGCAAATTTTGAATAAGATAGCAGAAAAAGAACAAAGGCTCCTTTAAGATTATCATCTTTACAAGGAGCCTTTTAAAATTTAAAATAAAAATATTCCGGCATAGCTCAACGGCAGAGCAACTCCCTGTTAAGGAGTGGGTTCCTGGTTCGAATCCAGGTGCCGGAGCCAATAAACTAGATACGAACTCGGATTTTGAAAACGAGAGGGTTCGCTCGCCCAGCCCCGCCCTCGCGCGGATGGAAGGATTTTTGGCAGAGATTACTTATAAAATTTTATTAGTTTAAAGAAATGAGAAAAAAGTTCGCAAAGTACCCTGTATCCACTTTATTGCTCTTTTCAGTATGCTCACGTCCTCATCCATCATTCCTATACTAGAATTACATTGCCTACAAATCCAGCCTCGTATTTTACTATCCTTATGAGAATGATCTAAAGTAACATCATTTTTGAATTGCCTTATTATTACTCTATCACAAACTGGACAATGAAATGGTTTTCCTATAGGCGGTCGGGGATGAATTTTTTCGTACTCCTGTCTTACTTTTATTGATATTGGTTTTTTCCATTTGCGACACTCCTTACATTCACCCCTTCTTGATATTTTCCCTGCAATACTTCTTTGATTTTTTTCAAATTCAAAAATACTTTTCCGCTGTTGGCACCTGCGGCATATTTTTGTTTCATTGAAGCAGGAGTCGCAAAACTCTCCCTGCGTCGCCTTATTGCGGCCACACTCGATACAATATTTCATAGGAGTTTTTTAATTCTTTTTTGTGCTATTTTACAATATTCCTCAGACAATTCACTACTTATAAACTTTCTGTTGTTAAGAATCGCCATCTTTGCTGTTGTTCCGCTTCCCATAAAAGGGTCATATACAATGTCACCCTCGCTGCTCCAAGATATTATATGGTCTTGCGCTAACTTCTCTGGAAATATAGCAGGGTGTTCATAAGCAATTTTATCACTTGCAGAATGTCCCCTCCCTATAAGATACTCCCACACGTTCGTTCGTCTACCATACTTATAATATCCAGCCCTTTTTTGCTTTAATAGTGAACCGTCATACAACCGTTTTGTGCCGTTGTCGCCACTCCGTTCATCTTTATTTTCTCTATCTTTTATAAGATTTATTGTTTTTGGTGTGCCTTTACTAAGTATAAACATATATTCAAAAGTCTGCCAATACGTTTTATTATTACCAACCGCCCCTCGCGGGGTTTTGAGATATATCATTGTATCAAAAAGATTGAATCCTACTTGTTTGAAGTATAATGCTTGCCTGAAAGATGTTCCTGTTTCGTTGCCTTTAATTGTTTGATCTCCAACAATCCATACAACTACTCCACCTTTTTTGATAACCCTAAATAACCCCTTTGCTACACCTTCAAAATTGAAAGAATAGTCGTTATAGTTTCTTAATTCGTCATAAGGAGGAGATGTAACGACTAAATCAATGGAATCAGGCGGCATCGCTTGCATCACCTCTACTGCATCTCCGCAAATAATTTTATTTAGCGGTACTTCGGTATATTTTTTAATTTCCTTGTATTCAGGAAATTGTATCGGCGACTTCACCTCTTCACGAATAACATCAAGCACTATTCCTTGTATAGAAATGTCTCGACCATTTCGGAAAATAAGTGGCTCCATGCTTTTGTTCGCTGGTTGCAAACGAATCTGCCCCCTCTCTTTATAGAATTTTTTTAAGGTAGCCTCGTGATTATCAATGAGAGCTACCACCCTCTGTCCATTTTCGGCTGTTTCTTGCTGACGCACTAAAACAACATCACCATCATTGATATTTTCATCAATCATACTGCTACCAACTACACGGAGAGCATAAACTTCTGACGAGGAAGGAATTCTGCTTTTAGGAACAGCGATCATTTCTTTGTTCTGTATTGCTTCTATTGGCTGGCCGGCGGCAATAGTCCCCAAAAGAGGAATTTTTACCATTGTCTCTCGACCAAACGCCTCAATAGAGCGCGGCTTGTTTTCTTCTTTGAATAAAAGTCCCAAATCGCGAAGTTTAGAAACGTGAAAATGAGCCGTTGAAACTGACGAGAGTTTTAAATTCTTGCGTATCTCGTCAAGAGAGGGAGCATATCCCCTTCGGCCCTGATAATCGGTTATGAAATTGAGAGCTTGTTTTTGCCTTTTTGTTACCATAGTGATATTATAGAAAATAAATCGAAAGTATGCAAATGCAAGTTATCCCCAACTCTATTATGGATCCAAAAATTGGAAATCAAAAAATAACGAAAAGTCCGGGTCAGAACAAATCGGAAGAGTATTTAGCAAAACTTTGCGATAAGACTTTCCTTTCGCTATGGAGCTATCCAAATCTCTATCGCGCAAAGGGGAAAGAATTATCCGATCTTCTCATCGTTTTCGGTAATCATATTCTGATTTTCTCGGACAAGACTTGTGAATACCCAACGACAGACAACCCGGAGCTTAACTGGACTAGATGGTTTAGAAGGGCTGTCGCAAAATCGGCAAAACAGTTATGGAGAGCGGAGCAATGGATTAAACAACGCCCAGAGCGTATATTTTTAGATAAGGAATGTTCTCAAGCGTTTCCATTTGATATAGATACGACCAAAGCAAGAATTCATTTGATACTTGTTGCGCGCGGCGTTGCTGGAGCGTGCAAAGAATTTTTCGGTAGTGGAAGCGGAAGCTTAATGATTAGAAACGATGTAAAAGGTATTGATGCGCATTCCGCTCCGTTTGTTATTGGTGATATTGACCCGACAAAGACTTTTGTTCACGTTCTAGATGATACGACATTAGATATAGTGATGAGTGTTCTTAATACGGTATCTGACTTCACGTCATATCTTGGTAAAAAAGAAATATTGTTACGTTCGGGTAAAAATATTTTTGCAACAGGAGAAGAAGATTTACTCCCATACTATATGACAAAGATGAAAGGAGAGGAGCATGATTTTGATTTCCCGAAAGATTCTGACGGGATTGGTATTTTAGAGGGCGAGTGGGACCGCTTTTGTGAAAATCCGCAGAGAAAAGCACAACTTGAAGAAGATAAAATCAGCTACTTTTGGGACGCGCTTATCGAACAATTTAATACGCACGCGCTGAACGGAACGCAATATATGGTTTCTGCGGGAGGACTCAAAGACTCAGAGAAGGTTATGCGATTTTTTGCTAGCGAATCACGATTTAAGAGAAGACTATTATCAAAGGCAATACTCGGTTTAATTGAAAAAACGCCTGAAAATATTTGTGGCCGAAGATTTAGCGTACCTCTTGATGAAGTAGGCCCTTATTATGTTTTTGTCACATTTCCCAGAAAAAAAGAATATTCTGAAAAAGAATATCGTGCTTTTAGGGGAGAATATCTTAAGGCCTGCTGTATGGTACTTCGATCCGTTTATCCCAAAGCCTACGATATAATTGGATTCGCAACCGAAGCTGGGAAATCCTTGAAGGGGAGATCGGAGGACGCGATGTATTTTGATGGTCGACATTGGAACGATGAAATGCACAAGGAAGCCAAGGAATTACAAGAAAAGCTTGGGATACTCGTGGAGCCAACATATTATAAAGTCCATGATACAGAATTTCCGGATGTTCCCGATAGACAAGTTCCAAAAGTTGGAAGAAACGAAAAATGTCCTTGTGGGTCAGGCATAAAATATAAAAAGTGTCATGGAATAAATTTGTAGTCGCCGCCAAAAAATCCGCCAGCCCAAGCGAGGGCGAGGTGACGATGGGTTTTTAAAATGCTAAAATAAATTTATGGCTACTAATAATCAAAAATTTAGATGTCCAAAATGCAGAGAATCAATTTCTATTGACGATGCTTTAATGCAGCAGATAGAAGAAAAAATAAAAAAAGATTTTGC
Organism: Candidatus Terryibacteriota bacterium; assembly: GCA_016208535.1. GTDB lineage: Bacteria > Patescibacteriota > Minisyncoccia > UBA9983 > UBA9983 > JACQXW01. The sequence continues at coordinate 19,780 of JACQXW010000012.1, read as the reverse complement.
CATTGAGCAAAAAGCTAAAGAAGCAGAACTGCAGACAAAAGAAAGGCAATTAACAGAAGCATTAAAATCTGCCGAGGTAGAAGTTAATAAAAAAGTGGCGGAAAAAATTGCTGCGGAAAAAGTTATTCTTTGGAAAAAAGCACTTGTAGAGGCGGAAAAAAGTAAATCGGCTGAGGTAAAAATGCTCGAAGAACAGCTAAAAGACAAAAATCAAAAATTGTCCGAGGCTAATGCTGAAGCTTTAAAATTAAGATTGGATAAGAAAGATTTTGAAGAAGAAAAAAGAAATTTTGAACTAGAAAAAATTAGACAAATTGAAGCAGAGAGGAAGCAAATTGAGGATGCGGCCATTGTTAAATTTGGTCAAGATAATAAAAAATTGCAGGAACAATTAGAAATGATAAAAAAAGAAAGGGAGACCGATATAAAATTGATGGAGGAAAAAATTAAAGACAGTGAGGTACGGCTGGAAGATGCGCGGAAAAATGAAATTGAACTTCGAAAAGAAAAAAATCGTTTAGCTCAAGAAAAGAAAGATTTTGAATTAGAAAAACAACGCCAGTTGGATAAAGAAAGAAAAAAGATAGAAGAAGGAGCTAGCAAAAAGGCGGCGGAAGCAGAGCAATACAAAATTGCCCAATTGGAAAAGAAATTGAGCGACGCCTTGAAAGTGAACGAAGAGCAAAAAAGAAAATTAGAGCAGGGTTCACAGCAAACACAAGGAGAGATTTTAGAATTGGGATTAGAAGAATTATTGAGAAATGAATTTCCACAGGATGAAATTATACCAGTACCTAAAGGAGTTGGCGGTGCAGATATTATTCAAAAAGTGTTTACTTATTCCGGTATAGCCTGTGGGCAGATTGTTTGGGAATCAAAGAAAACCAAAAATTGGGTTGAAGGCTGGGTCCAAAAACTAAAAGATGACCAGCGCACGATTAAGGCTAATTTGGCAGTAATTGTTTCTGCGGTATTACCCGAAGACGTAAAGGGGTTTGCCTTGCGTGACGGTGTGTGGGTTTGCGATATTAAACTTATTACAGCTTTAGCTACGGCACTTCGAATAAATTTGGAATCTGTAACTCGTGAAAGAGCGATGTCGGTAGGTAAAAATGAAAAAATGGAAGTTCTGTACACTTATTTGACTGGCGTGGAATTTAAGCAACGCGTGGAGGCAATTGTTGAGGCATTTTCTAATATGGATGAGGGATTGAAAAAAGAAAGAATGGCATATGAAAAAATTTGGTCCGAGCGAGAAAAACAGATTAAAAAGGTAATTACTAATACGGTTGGTATGTACGGTGATTTAAGTGGTTTGGTTGCGCTTCCGCAGATAAAACGTTTGGAATTAGAAGAAGGAGGGGATACTAATTCAAAATAAATTCTCGTTTTAATTATTGCTAGAGACTAGTACTGGTATATAAATATACCCATTTGTTTGCATAAACCAGGTTCGAACATCGTCCACGACCCGGAGCCAAATTGGATGTTGCGAGTTTGTTGCTCATCCGGACGACAAAAAAAATTTATGGTATAATTAAAAATATGAGCAATACTTCAAATCGTGTCTTCGCATTTATTTTCTTTGCGATAGTTTTATCACTATTACTTTGGATGCCTATGTGGACGAAAATAAACGTGGGAGATGCTCCAGGGGTAATTTACAGTCCTCCATGGATCGGATTTCTTGTTATTCTTTTTGGTTTGGCATACGAAATATTCAGGCCAAGCTTGAATCTAAAAAGAGACACTAATCGGAAATGGATTCTGGCGGGAGTTTTTCTTTTTTTGATTATAATAACGATGATTGTTGTTCAGGAGATTTGGATGCCATACAAACAAGGATATTCTGTCTTTGGAATGAAAAGTTTTGAATTTCCTCTTGGAACCAGCAATATTCTCGTTTGGCCACAACTTTTATGGGACTTTCTTAATGTTCATTTTACAGATACGACAGTTTTGGCTTTATTGTTTGGAATTCTGTTTCTGACAAAATCAACTCCGCAAGCGTCAAAAAGCTATAAACTTATACTAATCGGCGCAGTGATATTTACGGCGTTTTTGATGTTTGGACATTTCGCATTTTTAATCTCCGGCATAGATCCGACTGGGGGATATTATTCCAGATTTACCAGAATGGAACTGCTTAGCCAATGGTGGTTTCAGTGGGACTTCTGGTCCGAACTGGTAATCTTAGTAGGCGCGTTGTGGCTTCTTTTTAAGGGCAAGAGACCCGTGGTGGTAGCTAAACCGAATTAGTTGATTAGAAATATGAATCCTATTTTCTTAATAATCCAAAACTTATGAAAGGACTTGCACCATTAGTAATATCCTTAATTCTCTTTTTTGGGATACAAAAATTTTATATAAAAAATCGCGGGGCACGGCCTAGTTTAAATTGTATTGATAAAATAATTTCCCTATGCTATACTGATTGTTGTCAACTCAGCGCTGATTGAGAGAAGTCTGGATCGAATTTTAATCTTCAGCCTCCTGTGTTTGATATATTATCAACCTTTTATCTTATTACATCACATGCAAGAAGGAATAATCGCCCGACTCACTGACAAGGGTTTCGGGTTTATCAAGCGCGAAGGACAGGAAAAAGATCTCTTTTTCCACTCCAACGAGCTCGTGGGTATAACGTTCAACGAACTTCGCGAAGGAGACAAGGTGACGTTTGAAGTCGCTGACAGCCCGAAGGGGCCGAATGCAATCAAAGTCAGTAAGATTGCCTAGTCAGTTTTTCTACTGAAATACAAAAACGCCCCACGCTGGGGCGTTTTTGATGTGTCCGAGAGTTTATTTTTTAAAAAATATCTTTTATAATAAAATCATGAAAAAAATCGCGCTCTTATTATTTTTAATAATTCTGATTGCCGGCGGAATCTTCTTCTTTGCCCGCAAAACCGATAAAAATTCCTTGCCGGACAATCAAAAAAATATGAAAACAGCAATAATCAAAACAAATTTCGGAAATATTAAAATCGAACTTTATGAAAACGATGCGCCAAAAACAGTGAAAAATTTTTTAGATCTTGCGGAAAAAGGATTTTACAATAATTTGATTTTCCACCGCGTGGTGAAAAATTTCGTCATCCAAGGAGGCGATCCTTTTTGCAATCTCACACCAGCAGCAGACGCGGGAATCTGCGGCGCCGGCGGGCCGGGATACCAGTTTGAAGACGAACTGAACGCAAATACAGAATCATACAAGGCCGGCTATAAAAAGGGTGTGGTGGCAATGGCAAATTCAGGACCGAATACCAATGGCAGCCAGTTCTTCATCATGCTGGCAGACAATCCCCTGCCCCATAATTACACCATTTTCGGCAAGGTCGAGGTCATTGAAGGCCAAAAAGTTGTTGATAAAATCGGTTCGCTTCCGATAAGCCAAAATGACCGCCCCCTCCAGCCCGCCATTATAAAAGAAATAATAATAAAATAGTCTGAGGAAAATACTAATTTCCGCAAGGGCCACAAAAGAGGAGGCGGAAAAGGACGACGAGCATTTTGACGGCAAGACAACCGAGTGATATTGATTTAAAAATGCAATAATATATAATCTCTAAATAGAGATTAAAAAAAACAGAATCTTTACAAAAAAAGGAGGGTTTATGAAAAGAATCTGGTGTTTGGTAATAATGGTCTTTTTCGTGGCAACAGGTTTATCTTCCGCTTTTGGCGCAGAAAAGACGGAGAAGAGCGAGTGGTGGAAGGAACTCAAAGCAAAGATAGAGAAAATCTCACCCACAAAATCTCAAATTACTACCACGGCCGTGGGCGGCGTCAGAGGAACAAAACAAACAGAAAGTGAATCCCTTTATTGGAAAAGGTCGTCAACCACAGCAAAAGAGATTGATGATTTTAACGCCGCTTTAGATCTGGCTATCAGGAACGAGAAAGCCAAAGCAATTGCTGGTTTTGAAGACTTTTTAAAAAAATATCCTTCAAGCCCGCTTGCCTCTGAAGCACAAGAATCTCTTAAGATTCTTGAAGAAGAATAAAACCTTTCCTATCTAAAAACAGCTTGGGAGCATATAGTCTCAAGCTGTTTTATTAGATGATGATTATTTTATCATCTTTTTTTATCCACTCGAAAATTTTCTTGGCATCTTTTTCTAAAAGACGAACGCAGCCGTGCGAGGCAGGTCTACCGGGAAGAGATTGTTTGTGAAGAAAATATCCCTCCTTGGAAAAATTAATCGCAAACGGCATCTCTGCCTCATATTTTTTGGAGCGATAATGCCTCGCTTTCCATAAAACCTTGAAGTCTCCTTTTGGAGTTTTGTTGTTTTTTATTCCCGAGGATATCGGCCCCCAAAATACAAGAGCGCCGTTTTCATAAGCGCCAAAATACTGAAAGTCAAGAAAAATAACAAGCACCTTGGCAAAGGAAGCGAGTTCAGCATATCCTCTGGAAACCGGGCAAAACGTCTCTGCTTTTTCAGAAACAGGAAGGAGAATATTTCTGCCAGCCGGCAAATGTCTCTCATCAATCCTATTGACGCGCAAAATTAAATCCCAATGCTGACGAGGGGCGATTTTCTCCAAAGTGTCTCCGGATTTCACCTTATAAAGAGAAAATCCTTTGGGCGCCTCCTGTCCATCAACCAACAAAACAAAAACAAACTGAAACGAGATTAAAAACAAGCAAATTTTTAAAGTTCTCATTTTTCCTCCTTTTTGATTTTCTTTTTTATTTATACCATATTTTTAGTATTTCTCCAACCGGTGCGCCTTTTCGTGCTGGCGGATTTTTTCTATTGCCTTTGCTTCAATCTGCCTGATGCGCTCGCGAGTCACGCCGAATTCCCTGCCCACCTCTTCCAGAGTATGGGGTATCTGACCAGCCAAGCCAAATCTCATTTTCAAAATTTTCTGCTCCTTGGGCGACAAATCGTTTAAAATTTCCTCAATTTGATCAATCAAAAGACCTAAGGCCGCTTCCTGCGAGGGCGAGGGAATTTTTTCCTCTTTAATAAATTCTTCAAGAGTGGAATCCTCCTCGTCCCCCACTGGCGTCTCAAGAGAAACTGTTCCTTGGCCAATCTGCTGAATATGATGAATTTTATTAACATCTATATTCATTTCCATGGCGATCTCTTCCGGAAGCGGTTCCCTGCCGAGATCCTGCGCCAGCCGCCTGACCACTTGTTTGTATTTTGAAATTGTTTCCACCATATGCACCGGAATCCTGATGGTGCGCGCCTGGTCGGCAATTGCCCTTGTTATTGCCTGCCGGATCCACCAGGTGGCGTAGGTTGAAAATTTATAGCCCTTCCGCCAGTCAAATTTTTCAACTGCTCTAAAAAGACCAAGGTTGCCTTCCTGAATTAAGTCAAGAATGGTCAGGGCAGGGCTGCGGCCAACATATTTTTTGGCAATGGAAACAACCAGGCGCAGATTGGCTTTGATTAAAAGATTTTTTGCTTCCTCGTCTCCTTGCTCAATTCTTTTTGCCAACTCTTTTTCCTGGCTGGCAGTGATCAAAGAAATCTCGCCAATTTCCTTTAGATACATTTGGACCGCGTCAAAAGAAACCTTATCAAGACCTTCCTCTGCCTTTTTTCCCTGTTTTTCTGTTTCCAGCAAGTCTTTGCTTTCAAGAATATCAATTCCTGCTCTCTGAAGCCGGTCGTAAATATCTTCCAAGAGCATCACGTTTTCTTCGATATTTGGAAACTCTCTTAAAATTTCTGAGTAAACAATAAAACCGCGCACTCTCCCTTTTTGGAGAAGCGCCTCAATTTTTTGCTGAATCAATGCTATCTTTGTTTTATTCTTAACAGAAATTTTCTTCTTTAATTTTGATTTTTTTTTCATTTTATTTAATCTCGTTTAATTTTTTTGCCAATTCATGAAATTTACTTAAATAATTTTCGATATTAGCCTCATCTTTGTTTTCCATCTCCTTAATTTTTTCTGTAATCATAATCAATTCCGATTTAATTTGTTCTTTTTTAAATTCAAGTATTAATTTTTCGAATTCTGTTTTAAGATCACTCGCTTTTGAATAAAAAAGTTCTATTTCAAAAATCAGCTGTTCCTGAGACAAATTCAAATTATTTAAATCAAAATTTTCATCCCCGACAAATTTATCAATGGCTGCTTTTAATTCTCTGTCTTCGGTATCCCTCTGCCAGAGAATAAAGCCGGTAAGGCGGTTTTTGAGAAGTTGGAGCCTGGATACCGGCTCTCGACGTCCGACGTCCCGCCGCGGCTGGACGTCGGACGTCGGTTTGTTTATCTTTTTTAGATCTTCCCAAACTGCCTGCTCGTTAATCTTTAACTGCCTGGCGATCTCTGCCACCCAATGCGCCTTATCCATTTCGCCTGGCAAAACCGCCACATAAGGTAAAATTATTCTTTCAATTTTTTTTCTGTCGCCTTTTAACAAATCCAAATAAAACTCAATCACATTTTTCGCCTTTTCCAAAGCCTTTTTCCATTCATTGGGACTTTCTTTAACGGCATCTGCCGGATCCTTACCCAAAGGAACCACTGCCACTTTGACATCAAACCCGTCTGCCAAGGCCATATCAATCCCCCTCCCAGCCGCTCCCACTCCTGCCTCATCTTTATCAAAAGCCACTACAATATTATCTGTCAATCTCTTAATAAGATTTAAATGATCTTTTGTCAAAGCCGTGCCAGAGGCGGCAACTGTGTTTGCAATTCCGGCCTGATGCGACATTATCACGTCCATTTGACCCTCCACTAAAATGCACTGGTTTTTTTTTCTTGTTTCATTTTTTGCCTTATCAAATCCGTAAAGAATATTTGATTTGTCGTAAAGAATAGTCTGGGGCGTGTTGATGTATTTCCCGCCTGTTGTTTCATCTTCTTTTCCGAAGATTCGAGCGGAGAATCCCACAACCTGGCCGGAAGAATTATTAATGGGAAACATTATCCGATTTCTGAATCTATCATAGTAACCCTTATCTGACTTAACAACCATGCCGCTTTTTTCTATTTCCGCATCAGAATAATTTTTATTTTTCAAAAAATCGTAAAGATTTCTCCATCCCTCTGGCGCATAACCGATGCCGAAAGATTTTGCTGTCTCTCCTTTTACCCCCCGCTCCTTCAAATAATCGATAACCTCCTGGTTTTTTTTTAATTGCGCTTCGTAAAATTTTTTTGCCTCTTCCATTAATTGCAGCAGTCTGGCGCGTTCGCTTCTGTATTTTTGATCAACAGGCCTTATTTCCACACCCGCCCGACTGGCCAAAAGATTCAGAGCTTCGGGAAATTCCATGCCCTCGATCTCCATCACAAAACTGAAAATATCGCCTCCCTTATTGCATCCAAAACAATGCCAAGAATCTCTGACCGGAGAAACAAAAAAAGACGGGGTCTTTTCAGAATGAAAGGGACAGAGAGCCCTGTAATTCACGCCTGCCTTCTGCAGCCGCAGATAACTCTGAACAACATCAATAATATTCAAACGGGATTTAATTTGCTCCACCTGGCTACTCATCTTCTTCTTCTTTTTTTTCTTTAATATATTCTTTTCTGAAGCCGGTGCCGGCCGGAATGAGGTGGCCGATGATAACATTTTCTTTTAATCCGCGCAATTTATCTTCCGCTCCCTCGGTTGCCACTTTAATCAAAACCCGGGCGGTGTCCTGGAAAGAGGCCGCTGAAATAAAACTGGCTCTGGACAAGGACACTTTCTGGATCCCTCTCACTAATTGAACTGCCTTTGCCTCTTTTTTGCCTTCGCCTCTCACTCGTTCGTTTTCCTCAAGTAATTCTTCTTTTTCCACAATTTCTTTTTTATTAAATTTTGTATCTCCCGTATCTTTTATCTCATAATTGGAAAACATCTGTCTGATGACGACTTCAATGTGCTTGTCATTTATAGAGGCGCCTTGCATGGTATAAACTTTGTCAATTTCATTAAGAATGTAATCTTGAGTTTTTTCTCTACCCGCAAGGCTAAAATATTCTTTGATGTTGACGGCGCCGTCTGTGAGCAAATCTCCTTTTTTCACTTTGGCGCCTTTTTTTACAATCAATAAGCGGCCGAAGGGAATCAAATGCTCGCGGCCGCTGATCATTGCTATTTTTTCGTTATTTTTCTCTTTTACTTCCAAAACCTCTCCATCAGCCTGACAGATGACAGCGGGATTGCGAGGAATTCTTAATTCAAAAATTTCTTCAATGCGCGGAAGACCCATGGTAATGTCGCTTCCGACTGCAATACCGCCGGTATGAAAGGTCCTCAGAGTCAGCTGAGTGCCTGGCTCGCCAATGGCCTGGGCGGCCACAATACCAATAACCTCTCCCAGCCTAACGGGCTTATTCGAACCCAAATCATAACCATAGCATTTCTGACACACCCCTTTTTTTAATTGGCAGGTTATGGGAGAGAAAATCCTGACCTCCTTAACGCCTGAAGCCTCAATTTCTTTTGCGTCAGCCATTGTTAAAAGATGCCCTTTCTTAAATTGACCGACTGGCTTTGCCAGGGTCCGGCCAAAAATTCTTGAAGATATCCGTTTACCGTAACTTTCAGTAAGTTTTCTGGAAACCAGAATCCCCTCTTTATCTCCACAATCCTTTTCGCTAATAATCAAATCCTGCGCAACATCCACCAGCCGTCGGGTAAGATAGCCGGCCTTTGATGTCTTTAGGGCTGTGTCTGCCTCGCCCTTTCTTGCGCCATGAGTGGTAATAAAATATTCAAGAACATTGAGACCTTCTTTATAGCTGGCGGTCACGGGAAAATCAATGATCTTTCCGGCAGGATTCACCACCAATCCCTTCATTCCTGACATCTGGCCAACCTGACCCCAGTTGCCCCGGGCGGCAGAATTAACCATGGTATAGACAGAGGCTGTTTTATCAAGAGTCTGAGGCACCAGATCGTCAATTTTATTTTTTGCCTCCTGCCAAATTTCAATCGCCTTGTCGTAACACTCAGCGTCAGTAAGCAAACCTTCTTTATATTGGGATTGAATTTTTGCCGCCTCTTTTTCCGTTTCTTTTAAAATCTCTTTTTTCTGTTCAGGAACTTTTAAATCATCGATTCCCCAGCTGATACCGGAAACAGTGGCATATTCAAAACCGAAATTTTTTATCTTATCTAAGACAGGAGGAACAGTATCAATGCCGTATTTCTCAATGAGTTGGAAAATTAATTTGGCCAAAGATTTTTTAGTCATTTCTTCATTGATAAAGGGGAAATCTTTGGGCAAGACGCCGTTGAATAAAAGCCGTCCCACTGTTGTTTCAAAAATTTCCTTATTGAAAACTTTGTATTTTGGCGTATCGGTCGCCAAAACTTTTATCTTTGCCCGAATATCAATAACCTTGAAATCAAAAGCCATAATCGCCTCATTGGGAGTGGAAAAATATAATCCCTCTCCCTTGGCATTTTCCTTGAGTTGAGTAAGCCAGTAACATCCAATAACCATATCTTGAGAGGGATTGACCACTGGCTCGCCATTCCCCGGCTTAAGAAGATTTTTAACAGAAAGAATGATATCCCTTGCCTCATTCTGCGCCTCTGGACTCAGGGGAACATGGACGGCCATTTGGTCGCCGTCAAAATCAGCATTAAAGGCGCTGCAGACCATGGGATGCACTTGAATAGCATTCCCCTCAATCAGGATTGGCTGAAAGGCCTGAATACCCAAGCGGTGCAAAGTGGGGGCGCGATTAAGCAAAACATATTTATCTTTTATAACCTCTTCAAGAATGGCCCAAACCTCAGGCACTCTCTCATTAATCAAATGATTCGCTCCCCGGATGTTATAGGCCATTTCTCTCTTAAGAAGAATTGAGATCACAAAGGGACGGAATAATTCCAGGGCCATGTGCTTTGGCAGGCCGCATTGATGCATTTTTAAGTCCGGCCCCACCACAATCACCGACCTGGCTGAATAATCCACGCGCTTCCCCAAAAGATTTTGCCTGAATCTGCCCTGTTTTCCTTTGAGCATATCAGCCAAGGATTTAAGGGGGCGCTTCTGCGCCTGGCTGAAAGCGACATTTTGATCATGACGCATGGAATTATCTATCAGGGCATCAACCGCCTCTTGAAGGATTCTTTTTTCATTTCGACAAATTACCTCCGGTGCCCTTATTTCAATCAGTTTTTTCAGACGGTTATTTCGATTTATCACTCTCCGATAAAGATCGTTCAAATCAGAGGTGGCATGCCTGCCGCCGTCCAAGGCAACTATGGGCCTTAATGCCGGAGGAATAACGGGAATGACTGTTAAAAACATCCATTCCGGCCTGATTCCTGATTTTACCATTGATTTAACAAGATTCAATCTGGCAATAATTTTACTCTGGTCTTGATTATTCGAAGAGGCAAGTTGGTCCTCTAAATTCTTTTGAATCTCCGTAAGATTTATATTTTTAAAAATATTATAAATAGTCTCTGCGCCTATACCTACCTCAAAAAGTCCCCCGTACTTTCTGCTCAAATGATAATAATCAGAGGGAATTAAAACTTTATAAAGATTAATTGAATCTAACTCCGTCTTTGCCCTAAGAAAGGCATTCTTCAAATTATCTTTTTCCTCGGCACTGCCGGCAGTTTTTAATTTTACCTTGTACTCTGAGTCAATATCTTTAAAGATCGCCGACTTTGCCTCTTTGTTGACCTTGGTGACGATGTAGCCGCTAAAATATATAACGCGCTCAACATCTGCCAAAGAGAGATCAAGAATCAGTCCTATTCTTGAGGGAATCCCCCGTAAAAACCAGATATGAGAAACAGGAACGGCCAAAGAAATATGGCCCATTCTTTCGCGCCTGACAATGGAACGGGTCACTTCAACTCCGCACTTGTCGCAGATAATCCCCTTGTATCGCACCCTCCTGTATTTTCCGCAATAACATTCATAATCCTTTTCAGGACCGAAAATCCTTTCGCAAAAGAGGCCGTTTCTCTCCGGACGCTGGGTTCGGTAGTTAATAGTCTCGGATTTGGCTATTTCTCCGCGAGACCACGATAAAATTTTTTCCGGCGAGGCGAGTTTTAATAAAATTGATTTAAAATCTGTAACTTTAGTTTCCATAAAAATTTTAAATTCGAAATTCGAATATCGAAATTCGAAATAATAATTAAATTCTAAATAATAATGTTTTAAACTTTTGGATTTTTGTCATTTGAATTTGTTTAGGATTTCGTGCTTCGTGCTTCGGATTTTTCAATAATTCCTTTCAGTTCCACATCCAATGCCAATCCCTTTAATTCGTTCAGTAAAACATGAAAGGAAGCTGGCAGATGAGGGCTCTTGAATTTTTCTCCCCGAATGATTGAATTATAAACCGCCGCTCTGCCTATAATGTCGTCAGATTTAATGGTCAGCATTTCCTGCAGGGCGTGAGCCGCGCCATAACCCTCCAAGGCCCAAACCTCCATTTCTCCAAATCTCTGACCGCCTCCCTGCGCTTTTCCTTTTAAGGGCTGTTGAGTTATTAAAGAGTACGGACCGATTGAACGCATATGGATTTTATCCTCAGCCATGTGGTCAAGTTTCATTATATAAATTTTCCCCACCGTCACTTTTTGATCAAAAGACTCGCCAGTCCTGCCGTCAAATAATTTAACTTTTCCGTCCTCAGGAATCCCGGCTTTTTTCATTTCCTCTTTTATCTCGTTTTCTGTGGCCCCAGACAAAATAGGGGTAATTGCCTGATACCTGAGTTTTTCCGCGGCCCAGCCAAGATGGGTTTCCAGAATTTGACCAAGATTCATTCTTGAGGCCACGCCCAAGGGATTTAAAATGATATCCACCGGCGTCCCATCCTCAAGATACGGCATATCCTCAACGGCCAGAATTTTTGAAATCACGCCCTTATTGCCGTGGCGGCCAGCCAATTTATCTCCCACGGAAATTTTTCTAAGCTGAGCTATTTCAATAAATATTTTCTTTGTTATTCCCGGTTCAAGAACATCTCCCTGGTCTCTGGAAAAAATTTTTACTCCAATAACCCTTCCTTGTTTGCCGTGATCCAAACGAAGAGAAGTATCTTTTACATCCCGCGCCTTTTCGCCAAAAATTGACCTCAAGAGACGCTCTTCAGGCGTAAGTTCGGCCTCGCCCTTGGGAGAAATTTTACCCACAAGAATGTCATCTGCCCGCACCTCTGCTCCGATCCTGACAATGCCATCTTCATCTAAATCCTTTAATTTATTCTCTCCGACATTAGGTATGTCGTAAGTATTGACTTCCGGACCTAATTTAGTGTCTCGGACATTCACTGAAAATTCCTCAGTATGAGCCGAAGTAAAAACATCCTCTCTCACCAACCGCTCAGAAATAATAATGGCGTCTTCAAAATTAGCGCCCCTCCAAGAAAGAAAGGCAACCAAAAGGTTTTGACCAAGAGCCATTTGGCCATCGGCGCTTGAATAATTATCCGCAATGACGTCGCCTTTTGAAACCTTGTCTCCAATGCTAACAGACGGCCGTTGATGAATGGTTGTAAAATCATTTGATCTAAGAAAACTTAAAAGATTGTAAGTTTTCTTCCCCTTGCCTTTTACCCCGCTAACAGCGGGGCCAATAATAATTTTAGAGGCGTCAACATATTCAACCACCCCGTCTTCCTCAGATATCACCACCCGGCCGCTGTCTCTGATCGCCTGAACCTCCATGCCAGTGGCCACAAGCGGCGCCTGCGGCTTGATACAGGGCACGGCCTGTTTCTGCATATTGGCTCCCATCAAGGCCCTGGTGGCATCATCGTTTTCAAGAAAAGGAATCATGCTGGTGGCCACGCCAAATGCCTGGTTGGTGCTCACATCTATAAAATCCACTTTCTCTCTGGCAACGAGCCCTGGCCGTGAATAAACCCTGGCCTCAATCTCTTTGTCTAAAATTTCCCCTGTTTTAGAATTATAATTTATTCCCGCATGAGCAATATTGTAATTTAATTCATCAAGGGCATTGAGATAAACAATCTCAGAAGTAATCCTTCCATTTTTAACCCGGCGATACGGAGTTTCCAAAATTCCATATTCGTTAAAACGGGCATAGACAGATAAATGAACAACCAATCCGATATTTGTGCCTTCCGGAGTCTCAATGGGACAAATTCTGCCGTAATGCGAGGAATGGACATCGCGAACCTCGAAGCCGGCCCTTTCCCGGGCCAAACCGCCGGGACCCAAAGCAGTCAATCTTCTTAGATGTTCTATCTCATCAAGATTATTTTTTTGGCTCATAAACTGAGAAAGTGGATTGGTGGAAAAAAAATCATTTATGACTGTCATGGTAAGTTTGTTGTTTATGAGCTGGCTCGGAGAGAGGGTGGCTGAATCAAGGGTGGACATCCTATCCTGAATATTTCTTTTCATTCTGGTCATGCCCACGCGCAAACGCTGCTGAAGCAACTCACCCACTGTCCTCACTCGCCTGTTTCCTAAATGATCAATATCATCCGGCTGGCTGCCAGGCGTATTATTTAAATTGATTATTTTGGAAATAACACCAATGAAGTCGCTTAAGGCCAGCACTCTTGGCGCTGTCTTAATATTTTCCAAAGAAAAACCAAGCCGATGATTCAATTTGTACCTCCCCACAATAGAGAGATCGTAATGGCTGGCATCAAACATGGTCTTGATAAAATCGCGGCTGGTCTCAAAACTGGCCATTTCCCCGGGCCGAAGACGTTTATAGAGTTCGATATAGGCATCTTCTGTTGTTTTTGCAGAATCTTTTTCAAGCGTCTTTTTAATGTAAGAAATTTCACCTTTATCAACTTTTTCAAAATGACGCTCAATTTCATTGTCTTTTTCGGCTCCAAAAATTCTCAAGAGGGAAGTTATGGGAATTTTTCTTTTTCTGTCTACCCGAATATAGATGGTATTATCCGGCTCTGTTTTAATCTCCACCCAGGCCCCCCTGCTGGGGATGATTTTTGCCCCAAAATATTTTTTTCCTTTTATGACATCAGCGGTGAAATAGACGCCGAAAGAGCGGGCCAATTGAGAGATAATCACTCTTTCCACACCATTGATGACAAATGTGCCGTGGTTGGTCATTATTGGGAAATCTGCCAGAAAAATTTCCTGCTCTTTTGTCTGATTAAGTTCCTTATTAAGGAGCTTTGCCTTTATCTTTAGGGGCGCCTGCAAGTTTAGTTTATTTTCTTTGGCATAATATTCATCGTATTTTGGCTCATCAAGAAAAAAATCCGTGAATGTCAAAGTAAATTCTTTTCCTGTGTAATCGTGAATGGGTGAAAACTCTTCAAATAATTCTTTGAGGCCTTCTGTCTTAAACCATTTAAAAGAATCAAACTGCATCTTCACCAGATGCGGAGGGCTGATCACCGGTTCTTTATATTTAGAAAAATATTTTTTCTTCAGCATATAAAACCTAAAAACACATAAAAATATCCCTTTAAAAAACTAAAAAGGGAGAAATTTTATTATCTCTAATTAATTAATGAAAAAGGCACAAATATTATGTAAAATTTGACTATTTTGCCTAATTTTTAATCTTACCTGAGAAGTACCTGTCTGTCAAATTCAGGTGTTGATAAGTATTATATCCTGTTAGAAATTTTTTGCAAGCCTTGCCGCCATTTTTCTATTTTAGCGTGATTGCCTGACAATAAAACTTTCGGCACGCGATATTTTTTGCCGCGATGTTCAAAAACTTCCGGCCTTGTGTAAACTGGAATGCCAATCCCCCGTCCTTCCTCCAGAGATTCTTTTTTTCCAAGCACGCCAGGAATATGGCGGGAAACAGCGTCAACAATAATCCCTGCCGGCAATTCGCCGCCAGTTAAAACATAAGGACCGATAGATAAATTTTCAATTTTCAATTTCCAATTTTCAATTATTTTTTTTAATCTTGCGTCAATTCCTTCATAGTGACCTGCGATCAAAATTATGTTATCGTATCTTTTCGCCCAATCTCGCGCCATTTTTTGCGTGAATTGTCTTCCTGTCGGCGAAAACAAAACAATTTTGCATTTTGATTTTTGATTTTTGATTTTGAAAATCGAGCCAATCGTTCTGATTAACGGCTCGATTTTCATTACCATCCCCGGCCCTCCGCCAAACGGCTTGTCGTCAACCCGCCCGAACGACTGATGTCGTTCAGTCGGGCGGGCTTTTTTGTGCCTGTCTTTTGTAAAATCGCGAGGATTATAAAATTTTATTTTTATCAATTTCTTTTCTTGCGCCCGCTTCAAAATGGAACTGTTAAAATATCCTTTAATCGCCTCCGGGAAAATTGTGACCAAATGAAAAACCATGCCTAGATATATTAGCATGGTTTTTCATTATTCGCATCCTAAATTTTTAAATCATCTATTTCCTCTTCAACGCTCTTTGGCCCGCCAGTTGACGGACGCGTGCTGCCTTCCGGCTCTTCAATCTTGAGATTGACGCGGGCGTTATTCTTCATACCCACAACCCTCAAAAGAGTCCTGATGGCCTTGGCGGTATTGCCGTTTCGTCCGATAATCTTCCCCATGTCAGCCGGGTCAACTTTGAGAGTGATCAGCACTCCCATTTCATCAACCTTGCGGTCGATCTTGACTGCTGAAGGGGTGTCAACGAGCGATTTCACGACATATTCAAGAAAATCCTTGTCTTTATCAGCCATTTTATTGGTTCTGCAATTATCTGATAATGCGCGGCAGTTTCGACATCCTGCACTGTTGTTATTGTTGTATAATACAGAAAATTTACTTTGAGTCAAGCGCTCCGGCTGGTTTCTCCTCTTTTGGTTTTTTCTTCTCTATCTTCGCCTTTATTTTTTTATGATGCAAGACGTCTTTTTTCTTGGCCTCAATTATTTTTGCATTTACAAGAAAATTATGGACGGTTTCCGAAACCTGCGCGCCCTTGGAAATCCATTCTTTTATTTTATCTAGCTTTAACTGCGGCTCGCCCTTGCGTGGATTATATGAACCGAGAATTTCCAAAACCGACCCGCTTTTTGCCGCCCGCCTGGAATCAATCAAAACAACCCTGTAACTCGGGTCATGTTTTTTTCCTTTTCTCTGTAATCTTATGGTCAACATAAAAAAATCAATTAGCAAATACCGGCATTTCCATCTGAATCATGCCGATTTCTTTCTTAGGAATTTGGGATGAGATTCCCAAAATTTCCAAACCGATAATTTTTCCGGCTCTATCAACATCAACAATTAAACGATCTTTCATTTTAATCGTCTTAAAAATCTTACCCTTTTTCAAGTAAACATACATTGCGTCTGCTAATTTGTCGTATTGAATTTTCATAAAAAATAAATTGTGATGATTAATATTTCGCTTTTAATTTTTGTATAAACGACCTCTAGTGTCTTGCCGCCCGTCAGCTTTCTCGCCACTATTTTGTTATCAAAAGTATAGCCGTAGTAATCAGGATTTTTAAGCACTAACTTAATATCGTCTATCTTTATTTTACGTTCTAATGCCCTATATTTCGCATGATTTGTGAACTTTATTTCCATTATACCAAATGAAATTAAAAAATCAATTAATGCTAGTTCTCAATCACCCAAACCATTTCCTGCGTTTTTTCTTTATATGGCTTATAATCAAACCCGCCGTACAATTTCCATTTTTTGAATCCTGCCAATCTTAGCAATAACTCAAATTCTCGCTTGTAAAAATATGTCATCTTAAATCTTCCCTTCCATATTTCCTTGTTTTTCTGAAATAGAGATTGTGTAAATTCCGCTATCTGATTTATTTCATCAAATAAAAAATATTTACCTTGCACTCTCAATTTTTTTTTATTTGCTCTTACATTATATTTCCATACTTTGCCTAGTTTTTTCGTCATTAACTCTGGTTTTGGAAAGAAAAAATTAATAATCAATTTTCCACTTGGCGACAGGTGTCTTCTAAAATTTTTAAGAGATTTTATTTGATCTTCAATTGTCAAATTGTGCATAAAAGATCTGAATGGAACTATTATCAAAGAAAATTTATTTTTTAATTTAAAGTTTCTCATATCAGCCTTATTAATTTTTGGTTTAAGATTTAATTTCTTCGCTTTTTGTTTTAGAATTTTCAACATAGCATCAGAAATATCAATGCCGTAAATATCTACGCCGGTTTTTAGAATTTCTAAATACAATCTCCCTGTGCCGCAGGCAATTTCAAGCGCCTTCCCCTTTGATTTCTTCGCCTCGTTTTTATAAAACCCTAAATCGTTTTTATACTCGCCGTAAATCAAGTCATAAATAGAGGCCCATTTGTCAAAATTTTTTTGTGTCATATTCATTATTTGTCCCAAACCTGGTTTAGGTCAAACGACATCGTAAGTCGGTTAATCCTCCCATTTTTTAAGTTTTAAAGCGTTGCGGGCGGCGGATTGTTCTGCCTCCTGTTTGGAAGAACCCTCTCCTTCGGCAATCATCTCTTCCTTCAGATAAACGCCGATAATAAAATGTTTGTCATGGTCAGGCCCCCATTCATTGATAATTTTATAACCGGGCGTAACGGCCTCAAATTCCTGGGCTCTTTCCTGAAACAAACTCTTGGCATCAATCCAAAGTTTTTTCTTGATAATCTCCTTGAGTTTTGGGAAAAGATTTCTTTTTAAAAAAGAAAAAACATTATCATATCCTTGATCCAGATACATGGCGCCAACAAGGGCCTCAAAAGTATTGGCCAAAATATACTGCCTGGCCTTGCCAGTGTCTTTTGCCTCGCCCCGGGACAAAAGAAGATAATCGCTTATAGAAAGTTCATTGGCAACCTCAGAAAGCATATTGGCATTAACCAAGGCCGCTCGATAACTTGTCATATCACCCTCGTTTTTGTCAGGATATTGGCGATAAAGATATTCTGTGATAACCAATTCCAAAACCGCGTCTCCCAAAAACTCCAGCCGCTCATTATGATCAAAAAGCCATGAGGGGTTCTCATTAATATAAGAACGATGAGTAAACGCCTGCTTAAGCAAGTCTTTATTATTAAAACTTACATCAATTTTTTCTTCAAATGTTTTAAAATTTTTACTTTTGATCATTTAAAATTTTTATTGCGGAAGCCAATATTGGCTTAATATCCTCGTACATCTTCAAGTCCGCCAGTTCCTCTATTTTAAACCATCCAGCATTATCCAAGCCCCCGCTTTCTTTAAGTTTTAAATTCTTTTGTCTGGCGGATGCTAAAAAATAAGTGACAATTTTCTTGATCTTTCCTTTTCCCGGATCAGAGGCAATATATTCATTGGCGCCGATTTCTTTTTCTATTTCTATGTCAATTCCCAACTCTTCTCTTATCTCCCTTATCGCCCCCTCTTTGGCGCTTTCTTTTTCTTCAATATGGCCTTTTGACAATGTCCAATAACCAAACACATCATGAACTAAAGCCAATAATAAATTTTCTCTTTCTTTTCTATAAACTACAGCGCCAGCCAATTTTTCTTCAGGCATCTTTACTCCCTCCTCTGTCTCCAATCCCAGTTCGCGATAGACGGTGCCCAGCACGCCATTAACAAATCTTCCTGAAGATTCCCCCCCAAAGGTCTTGGCAAGTTCAATTGCCTCATTAATGGCAACTTTTGAAGGAACTTCCTTTTTATCGCAAAAAACAAGTTCATAAAGACCGATTCTCAGAACATTCCTGTCCGTAACGGCAATCTGATTTAGCGGCCATTCTGGCGCCGCATTTTCAATAATGGTGTCAATCTTTTTTTTATTTTTAACAATACCCCCAACAAGCCTTTCGATAAAATTCGCCTCTTCAAGGCCGGGAGCAAACTCTTTTATATTGCGCCTAAGAATGGGTTCAATTTTTGAGACCTCAAAATTATTATTAAAATCCGCCTCAAAAAGCGATTGCATTGCTACGCTGCGGGATAGATGTCTGTTTGCCATAAATTATTTTTTTGAAAGTTCTTTTTCTTTTTTTTCTTTTTTGCTTAATTTTTTAAGGACATCGATAATTTCCCGGCCCTTGTACGTCCCGCAATTCGCGCAGACAATATGGGGTAAAACCGGCTCGCTGCATTTTTTGCATTTCAAAAGCTTCGCACCCTTTAAGGCGTGATGCGATCTTCTGTTGCGCGTATGCGCTCTCGTATGCCTCATTCGTATTACCATATTGATATATTATAAGATTTGCGGTGGATTTTGCAAGGGCCGTATTTTTTGATTTTTTTATAATGCAGTTTTGTGCCGTAGCCCTTGTGCCTGTCAAAACCGTAATGCGGGAATTTTTTGTGAAGGCGAATCATTCTTCGGTCCCTGCAAACCTTGGCAATAATCGAGGCAGCAGAAATTAAGGGGATTTTCTCATCACCTTTTATAATCGTCTTTTGTTTATATTCTTTTGGCGCGTAAAGCGAACCGTCAAGTAAAATTAAACCGAGCTTTTTCTTAAACTTTTTCAAAACTTTTTCCACACCCAGAAGCGTTGCTTTGTAAACATTGAGTTTATCTATCGTCTTATGACTCACAAAAACGCAATGGCACTCAAAATTTTTTTTGATAATTTTATACCAGAATTCTCTTTGTTGGGCGCTTAACTTTTTTGAATCTTTTATTCCCTTCAAAAATTTTACATTTTGATTTTTGACTTTTGCATTTAAGGGCCCGATTGCGATTGCCCCAATCGCAATCGGGCCCGCCAGCGGCCCCCTCCCCGCCTCATCAATTCCAATAATTAATTTTCCTTTCTTCATAGTTTAATTTGTAAGAAATCGTAGCGTTCTTTACAATTCCTTTGGATAAAAATAACTGATAAGTTTTTCCATTGGTGTCATATTGTTAATTCCTTTGTGGGGTTTGACCGCGTTGTAGTAATTCACGAATCTGATAAGTTCCTGCT